>CALJIQ010000271.1 GCA_937973995.1 uncultured Saprospiraceae bacterium | reverse complement strand
CCAATGAGCGCGTCTTAAGCTATGCACCCAACTCTTCTGAAAGAGCAGAGTTAGAAGAGACGCTTCAACAATTAAAAAATGAATCTTGGGATATTCCCATGACCATTGGTGGACAAAAAATTAAGACTCGAAAGAAAATAGCCATTCACCCACCACATGAAATCCATCATCAATTAGGCATATATAATGAGGGTACGACTAAGCATGTTAAGCAAGCTATTGATGCTGCCTTAGCTGCCAAACCTGCTTGGGAAAATATGCCTTGGCAAGATAGAGCTGCCATTTTTTTAAAAGCAGCGGATTTGTTAGCAGGTCCATTTCGGCAACGAATGAATGCGGCTACGATGTTAGCCCAATCCAAAAATGCTTTTCAAGCAGAGATAGATAGTGTGGCAGAGTTGTGTGATTTTTTTCGATTCAATGCGCAGTTTATGCAGGAGATGTATGAGCAACAACCTCCTGTTAGTCCAAGTGGTATTTGGAACCGATTAGAGTATCGGGCATTGGAAGGATTTGTCTTTGCCATTACTCCTTTTAACTTTACCTCTATTGCTGCCAATCTTCCTGCTGCCCCTGCCTTAATGGGGAATACGGTTATTTGGAAACCTGCCGAATCTCAAATTTATTCTGCTGCTGTTATCATGGAATTATTTGAAGCAGCAGGCTTACCAGATGGGGTGATCAATTTAATTTTTGTAGATGGTCCAGCAGCAGGAAAAGTAGTTTTTAATCACCCTGAATTTGCAGGCTTACACTTTACCGGAAGTACGAAGGTCTTTCAACAACTTTGGCAGATTATTGGTAATAATATTCCTAAATACAATAGCTATCCAAGGATAGTAGGAGAGACAGGTGGAAAAGATTTTGTCATGGTACATCCATCTTCGGGTGCGAAAGAAGTAGCGACTGCCCTAACAAGAGGTGCGTTTGAATACCAAGGACAAAAGTGTTCGGCAGCTTCAAGGGCGTATATTCCAAAAAGCCTTTGGAAGGAAGTAAAAGCCCATATGAAAAAGGATTTAAAATCCATCCAAATGGGAACTCCTGAAAATTTTGGGAATTTCATCAATGCCGTTATTAGTGAAACGGCTTTTGATAAAATAGCTGCTTATATAGAAAAGGCTAGAAAATCCAAACAAGCGAAAATCTTGTTTGGTGGAACCTATGATAAGTCAGAAGGCTACTTTATTGAACCAACGGTTATAGAAGCCAATGACCCTAAATTCACGACTATGTGCGAGGAAATTTTTGGACCAGTTTTAACAGTATATGCTTATTCAGACGATAAGTATGAGGAAACCTTAGAGCTAGTTAATACGACCTCTCCTTACGCATTGACGGGGGCAATTTTTTCAAAAGATCGAGCGGCGATTAATTTAGCGATGCAAAAACTAAAACACGCTGCTGGTAATTTTTATATTAATGATAAGCCCACAGGTGCAGTAGTGGGACAGCAGCCTTTCGGTGGGGCAAGAGCGTCGGGTACGAATGATAAGGCGGGTTCTATCCTCAATCTATACCGCTGGGTTTCCCCTCGAACCATCAAAGAAAATTTTAATCCTCCTACGGATTATCGGTATCCGTTCTTAGGATAATTTTGAATGAATGAATGTTGAATTTTGAATGGGTGCTACATTCAAAATTCAATCATTCAACATTCAAAATTAATCTAGCAAATATGGAAATAAAAATCATCAAAAATCGGTCAGATATAGGGGCAGGCACGAGAGGCTCAGACATGGGAATTGATGCTATTGAAATTGCAGCGATTAATAAAAACAACCAGTATTTTAATCAATACCCATATGAAGATGTAGAGACGCATAATGAATCGGTATATGATAAAGTGAAAAATTCTTTTGCCAAGCGAATTGGTCATGTACATGAGCAATGTACGAGGGTTAGTTTAGTAGTAAAAAAAGCACTAAAGGAAGATTTTTTTCCGATCGTATTATCAGGCGACCATTCCTCTGCCTTAGGTACGATCAGTGGTGTCAAATCGGCCTATCCTGAAAAACGATTGGGGGTAGTTTGGATAGATGCCCATGCAGATTTACACTCCCCGCATACCTCTCCCTCTGGCAATGTTCACGGTATGCCGCTTGCTGCGGCTTTGGATAGTGATAATCTAGATTGTCAAATCAATGAAGTAAAAGGGGATACCGAAAAGTATTGGTGGGCCTTGAAAAATATTGGCGTTCCTGCACCCAAAGTGCTTCCTGAAGATGTGGTGTATATTGGCGTTCGTTCGACCGAAGCACCCGAGGAGCAACAAATAGAAGAACTGTCCTTGCGCAATTATAAGGTGGCAGAAGTTCGGCATAGAGGAATAGCTGTTTGTGTACAAGAAGCCTTAGTACAATTAGAAAACTGCGATCATATTTATATATCTTTTGATGTGGATAGTTTGGATTGTGATATGATTTCTTATGGTACAGGCACTCCTGTTCCGAAAGGATTCGATCAGTATGAAGCTATAGAAATTATCAACCAACTGGTGGATTCTTCTAAAGTGTGTTGCTTTGAAATTGTAGAGGTCAATCCATTATTGGATACCAAAGGAAATAAAATGGCGGAGACGGCATTTGAAGTGTTGGAGGCAGTTACTACACGAATACTTTCGCTGATGCCTACACACTTTATAAAACAGCCTCTTTAGTACTGAACAAATTCAATTACTTTTTTTCCAATAGTAATATTATCATATCCTTCGAAAGTAAATCGCTTAGCACTTGCCGCTATGTTGCGTAACTCTTGGGGAGAGGATAAACAGTATTCCAATAAAGAAATAAATTCCGCAGGTGAATCACCAACCAATACTTCTTGTTGATGTCTTGCCTCAATGCCCTCTAATCCAATACTAGTCGTCAACACCACTCGCCCCAAAGCTAGACTTTCCAAAATTTTGACCCGCATACCACTACCAGATAAAAGCGGAACTATGGTAATAGGATGAGACAATAAAAACGCTTTAGCATCTGCCACTTCTCCATGCACAACGATGCCCTTACCTGATTTGGCAAACACCCAGGGAGGCGTATTTCTACCAGCTATATGAAATTCTAATGCTGGAAATTTACGATGGATGGAAGGCCATATTGTTTCTAAAAACCACTTCAGTCCGTCTTGATTGGGTATCCAATCTAAGGAACCAATAAAAGAGATAGAGTAGGGGGGAGGATTGGCAGGCGCGGCATCCCTATATTTTTCTAAGTCTAATCCAATGGGAGTTACCAAAGCATTGGCTATTGGGGCTAATTGTTGAAAATAGTGTAAATCCCGTTGGGTCATCGCCAGTAAAATATCATATTGATGGAGTTGGTCTATTTCATATTCCTTAAGTTGGTTAACCAGATATTGTAAATACCATTTCTTGGGTAAGAAGGAAGTGGTCTCCGCCACTCGTTCCCAAATTTCAAATTCTACATTATGGGCACGCATCACTATTTTTGCTTGCGTATATTGACGAATGAGTGGAATATAAGGAGCAGTATTTATGCCTTCTAATTGCACAATATCAAAATGACTTGATGATAATATTTCTTTTAATTTATCTTTGAACGCAGAAGAGATAAATCTCGTAATATGGTAAGAGTCAGAAGTAAACAGATTTAAAAAAGCACCTTTTAACGTTACCCTATTATCCAGATATACCGTATAAATAGCTGTATAGTGATTAAAGGAAGCAGGTAATTGGTCGGTGTCGTAGAAGGTTTTAATTGTATTGAAAGATAACAAAGTTACCTCATGTCCCAACTCATAATATGCCTTTGCCAAATTGGTAACCGCAATAGCCTCCCCATCCTTTAATGGGTAGGGAAATTTGCGGCAGAGTTGGAGTATCTTCATGTTTAATGTTGAATTTTGAATGAATGAATTTTGAATGTAGACCCATTCAAAATTCAAAATTCAGCATTCAAAATTATAAATTAGAATGGCAAAGAAAAACCAGAAGGCGAAAGTAAAGAAAAAGACAACAGCATCGATTAGTTTTTATAGCAAATCTTGGTTATGGGGAGTAGCGATCGCCGCATTGGGTTTTTTATTGTATGCGAATACCTTAGGACACGACTTTGCATTGGATGATTTTTCAGCAATCAAAGAAAATTATGTCACCAAGCAAGGAGTGGCAGGTATACCGACTATTTGGAAAGAGCATTATCGCTTTGGGTATTGGAATAGTCCAGGGGAACTATATCGCCCTGTACCGCTTACCCTATTTGCCGTAGAATGGGGATTGTCTCCTGATAATCCTTCCCTGCATCATTTTATGAATGTTGTTTTATATGCTTTGACTGGCTTTTTACTATTTGGATTATTGCACCGATTATTGCCTACTTACGGTTTAGTTGCCTTTTTGGGCACTGCTTTTTTTATGGCACATCCAGTACATACAGAGATCGTAGCCAATATTAAAAGTAGGGATGAGATATTAGCCTTTTTATTTTTTATACTTTCCATGAGTTGGGTATGGAAGTATGCACAAACGGATAAATGGCTGTACCTATTTGGTGGGGTTATCATCTATGCCTTAGCCTTATTTTCTAAAGAAAGTGCCATTACCTTTTTAGCATTGTATCCTTTGTTTTTATATTTTTTTTCCTCCCGACAGGATGGGAAAAATCAAGAAGGAACTAATTGGAAGAAAATAGGGCTGGTAACGGGGGCGATGTTAGTGCCCGCAGTTATTTTTCTCTTGGTTAGAAATCAAGTGCTAAGTGGCTTTGTTACAGGAGGTAAAGTGAATTCTGTCTTGGATAATCTGTTGGCTGGAATAGATAGTCCTATTGAACGCATTGCCACGACGATCCTGTTATTAGGGAAATATCTTTGGACAATGATTTTTCCGCATCCACTAGGATCAGATTTTGGGTATAGCCAAATTACTGCTACTGGATTTGGGGATTGGCGGGTGTTACTTTCGCTAATAGCACATGTTGGATTGTTGGGAGTGGCGATTTGGGGAGTAAAAAGAAAGCATTTTTTATCCTTTTGTATTTTGTTCTACGGCATCACTTTTTCAATATTTTCTAATGTCCTTTTAGAAATAGGTTCGTCCTTTGGAGAACGATTTTTATACATTCCCCTTTTAGGTTTTACGTTAGCGCTAGCCTATGGTTTAGAATATTTTTTAAACGCCAAAAAGAAACCCACTAAAACCTCCTTATCGCTAATTGTTGGAGGGATACTAATCGGCATTTATGGCATAAAGACTGTATTGAGAAATCCTGCTTGGTACGATAGTTACACCTTGTATGCAACAGATATTGTGACGGCACCTAACAGTGCCAAGTTGAATTACCACTATGGCTTAGAGTCGTCCAAAAGAGGTCAAAAAACAACCAATCCTTCGGAGCAAAAACGATTTTATACGGATGCTAAATTAGCCTTTAATAAAGCCATTTCAATTTATCCTTCTTATGGAGATGCTTATGGGCAATTGGGCTTAACTCTTTTCCGAGAAGGCAATTATCCCGAGGCTTTGAACAATTATCAAAAATCCATAGAGCACAAACCCAATAATGCTTTAGTATATAGCAATATGGGGATGATTTATTTCCAAAGTAATGATTTAGAAAAGGCAAAATCTGTGTACCAAAAAGCGGTCTCTTTAGACCCACGCTTTGTAGATGCGAGACGGAATTTAGGAGCCGTGTTTGCTATGCAACGTAACTTTCCCGCAGCTATTGAACAATTCCAAGAAGCCTTAAAATATGAGCCGAATGATGCTACTTTAAATCAATATTTGGGGAGTGCTTTTCGGGATTCTGGAAATGAGTCGGCTGCCCGACCATTCTTAGATAAGGCGGTAAGGTTAAGTTCAGATTTGAAAAAATAGGCATAGATTGCTCCATGATATAGGTCAGGTGATAGGCCTGATCGAGCACTCGATTTAAGGAAATTTATCTGTTTTATAAGTCTGAGCACACTACTGTACACTTTTTGAAATCGTTGCCTACGGCAGCGGGACTATAGGGTTTGGGGGCAGAAAATCTATATTTCGCCACAGCAGAAATATAGATTTTCTGCCCCCAAAAGACCCTTTCCCGTCACGTAGCGGAGTGATGGGTTTTACAAAAAGTGTACAGTAGTTTGAAGTCTGAGACTAAAGAATTAACATAATCTAATTACAAAAAACACAACCTTTACCATTTTATCACCGTATTATTTATAGTTCCTAAATCCTTGATTATTAATTGTTTATAAAAAAACATTCTATTATGTATAATAGATTAATAATCAACGAACTATATTCTTGCCTTCATCTAAGTCCGACACTATTCCAAAAAACAAACCATTTAGCCCAAAACTAGAAAAACTTAGTCCCCCTCAGCTAGGCACTCGTTTTGCATAGCTGTTTTGTTTTGCTTATGAGCTATAGATTTAACCACTTACTGCTACTTTTAACCGTTGCCCTAAGTATTGGGGTGTTACGGTTGGGAACGTTTTTACCTTCAAATTCATCTCCCCTTTCATCTGATCTAAATCAGACAGATACATGGACGTTATTGTCTTCTGAAATGAGAGATACATTAATATGTGAGGGTAGCTGTCTAACCATTGCTAATCAAACTATTTGTGATGATGAGAGCATTGTTTATCAAGATGATTCTGGTAATGATGTCCTACTAAATGTGAAAGTTATTCGTCCTCAAACACAAGCTGAGCTTGTTGAGTTATGTTTTGGAGAATGTTTTAAGGCGTATTGTACGGCAGGTAATTATACAGAGATTATCAAAAGCCATAATGACTGCGATAGTCTTATCATGAACTATGAGGTCATTGTCCATCCAGAAATAGAACGAACCCTCTTACCTACCGTTGTACTTTGTCCTGGTGAATGTTATGACAAGCCTTCCTTTGGTGGATCCGTTCGGGTATGTAATACTCCTAGCACTCCTGGTGGTAGATGGTTAGACGCTCCTATTTTAACTTCCTCTACAGGATGTGATAGTTTAGTTATTTTAGAAATCTATTTTGAGAAAGATAGAAT
The DNA here is from genome assembly GCA_937973995.1 of uncultured Saprospiraceae bacterium. GTDB lineage: Bacteria > Bacteroidota > Bacteroidia > Chitinophagales > Saprospiraceae > JAFMDF01. The sequence continues at coordinate 7,791 of CALJIQ010000271.1, read as the reverse complement.
GGAAGAAATAGATGCTTTAGTCTGTAGTGGAGAGGCATTTCCAATAGGTAATGAATTGTTACGAGCGGAAGGCACTTATCCTGTAACGCTGACTTCTACTAATGGATGTGATAGTACCATTATTGTCCATCTCTCTGTAGGTGACAACTCTGTTAGAGATACAACTATTCAGCTATGTGAAGGATCTTTTTTTATGCTAGATGATGTGCCGCAATATTCTGGTAATACCACTAGAAGTTACGTCAGTCAAACGGGTTGTGATAGTGTGGTGAATTATATCTTTGCCGTTACGGATAGCATTTTGATTGATACAGTCGTATCCAAATGTCTTGGAGATACCCTTCGGATTGGAAGTTTGGCTTTCACGGAATCTGCCAATCAGATGTTTCAATTGACTAGTTCCAATGCCGTTTGCGACAGTTTCATTTTTGTGGATGTTACCTTTTTAGATTGCTCTATTGAAGAAAATTTGGTATCAGATTCCGTGAGGTGTAGCGAGGATTTAACAGGTCGCTTTTCCTTTACCTTGACGAAAGGATTTGGTCCTTTTACTTATCAATGGCTATACTTGGATAGCCTCTATGAGGGATCACAAGTGGATCTAGGGGATCCAATTACGGGAGAGGGCTTACCACAAGGGCTATATGTCGTAACCGTGACGGATGCCATAGGCAATGAAAAGGAAATTGACGTCAATATTGAAGGCCCTGATTATTGGTCTCATGACTGGGAAGCCACGGACAACAACGGCTATACCATCAGTTGTAGCGGTGGTACGGACGGAGAGATAACGGTATTACCAGTTGGTGGAGTACCTCCTTATTCTTATGACTGGAGTCATGGTGCAAGCTCACAAACAATTACAGACCTATCCGTAGGTACTTATGCGGTGACGATTAAAGATGTATTAAATTGTAGCTACATTGTTCAATATGAGGTCACAGAACCCGAATTATTACAAATAGAAATAGACAGTATCAAACCCAATTGCGATAGCTTTGCCACAGGAGTTATCAAAGTGGTTTCCGAATCGGGTGGGGTAGGACCGTATGAGCATTTTATATCAGGTATTGGCTTTAGTGAGAGAGATCGATTTGATGGATTATTACCCGGTAACTATGAATTAATTGTATCAGATGAGAACGGATGCAGTAAAATTTTTGAGACTTTTTTACCCGCTCCTGATATTCCAGAATTGGAATTTGACAGACAACTCTATACCAATCTGGCAGACCCAATTGATTTTAATATCTTATCTAATGTCGAGCTCAATAGCAGTACTTGGTCTGCTGAAGAAGGGTTAACCTGTTATGATTGCCTAAGTCCATCTGCTAATCCTAATGAAACGACTACCTATCAATTGACCGCTATTTCTAATGACGGTTGTGAAACGACCGAAACAATCACCGTTAATATAGCCAAAGAGCGAGACGTATTCGTTCCCAATATTTTTAGTCCAAATGGAGATGGATTAAATGATCGTTTGACTATCTTTGGTGGACCAGAAGTAGAACAAATCCAAATGGTACGGATTTTTTCTAGATGGGGTGAATTGCTTTTTGAGCGAAATAATTTTTCCCCCAATGATCCCTTAATTGGTTGGGATGGACGATTTAGAGGTAGAAAAGTCCCCTCTGGCACTTATATTTGGATTGCCAAAGTGGATTTTATTGATGGGGTAGCTATTGAGTATTCTGGTGATGTGATTATTAAATAAGGCGTTATGGCATTGTGGCTTTTTGGCATTATGGCAGCCATAGCACCACAACACCAACCCATGTGTGGCAGAGCAACCGCAAACTTCACTCATCATATCCAATTACCAGCATAACTCAATTCATTTCCCGTCAATACTTTTAAATAATCATACTTCACTTTAGTTGCTTGCCGAATGTGCAAGTAATCATGTGCTAACCAGTTAGAGAGGAAATGATGCGCCGTGAGTGGACCGAGTTTTGGATGTTGAAAAGCACTTTGCCAATTCGGATTTTTAAGCGCGCGTAGCCATTGGATGGATTGAGTTCGCTCGTATAAAAAACTGGATAATTGTTGCTGATAGTCTTGCTCGATATAATTCCGTTCTGTTACCCAAGCAACGGGATCGAACATTGGTAAGGGTTGGTCGGGTGTTTCTAGTGTAGAACGAGTCCTAGTTCTAAAATCTTCTCGTTCTTCATCATAGAGGTGGCAGATAATTTCTAATAAACACCATTTATCTTTATTTGCTTTCCAACGATATTCTTCCTCTGTTGCACCATTAAAAAGTTGGTAAAAAGTAGTTTTGTTTCGCTCTAGCTGGTCGATGATGATGGAGTAATTCATAATGCGGTTGGCAAGTTTTGAGTAAGGATAGAAAGGGTTTATAAATCAGTTTATACTGAACACAGGATCAATATCCGATTATTCAATACTGTTTAGTTGTTGAACCCGTTCACCCGCAACCCGTTCACTCGCAATTCTTCTTAAACTTACCAGGATTCCCATAAACAGAAATAGCATTCCATTTATATCTGTTTCTGTAATTGACGCTCATCGTTGGATGTAGCGTAAATAACCAGGCGGGCAAACTAATAAATTGATTAGAACGCAAATCCAAGGTATTAATTTTTTTTAATTTTTTTAAGGAGAGGGGAATGTCTGATAGTTGATTTCCGCTAAGGTAGAGCACTTCTAAATTAGTATTTTCTCCTATCGTTTCAGGCAAGTTGGTCAATTGATTATCACTAACATCCAGTTCTTCCAAAAACTGCAAATCACCCAACCAATGTGGTAGTTGAGTTAACTGATTAGCGCAAAGTCCAAGTTCGGTAAGATGCGTTAATTGCTTCATGGAATCGGGTAAGGTCTCCAGTTGATTGTCAGCAATATATAATCGTTTAAGGTGGGTAAGTTCTCCTATCCATTCAGGCAAGTTGGTGAGCTGATTGCCAGTTAAATACAAAATCTCCAAATTATTAGCTAAGCGAATCCAAGAAGGTAGGGTCGTTAATTCTTTTTTTTGTAAATTTAGGTAAGTTATAGTAGGCAAGACTTCTCTCGCATACCCAAAAACGATCGGGTCTTCATCTTTGAAATGTTTCATAGGAAATGGTTGCAAATACCAAGTTGTTACCAATTTGGTATAATGATAGTGTTTCGATAGTATTTTATCTTAGCCAGAGTTAGGCACATTCCAAAGACTAAAAATAAATAGCTAAGTAACGACAAAACAATAACTTCCATATCTGCCTCTATTCTTTTCCAGTCTGAGAAACTTAAAAAATGAGTCCGTAGCCCTGCTATGCACTAATTTTTTAAATTCCTCAGACCGAAAAATAACTAGAGTCAACTTGCGGAATTTATTATTTCGTCGTTACTAAATATTATTTTTTATACTGATTATTTACCAAATGTTTGCATACTATGAGTAAAAAATCTTTTTTCTACTACTGGTAATCGGGAACAGTTCTTGTTCCATCAAAAAACATTTCCAACAATCCATCTTAGAAGAGGCTATCACCATTCATCAGGAAGCCCAAAAAATGGGTGAACAGGCATCGTTTTAGAAGAATTAATCCAACAAGCCAATAGCATACAAGTGCAAGGACGAGCATTGACTCGTTCAGAAATGGGGTTTATCAATCAGGTAAATAATTTACGGGGAGAGTTTCAGAATTGGGAATATGGAGTGCCTAGGTTGCCTACTACTGATTCTATTCGATTAAAGGATAAAGAACTAATAGTAAGTAAGCAATTAGAATGGAAGAAAAGCATTGAGGGATTAAAAGAGCGGATACCGCAAATTTGATGAGTATCTCCCGCAAAGTCTCACAAAGGTTTCGCTAAGTTTCGCAAAGGTCTAACTTAGCGATACTTTGCGTGACCTTAGCGCAACTTAGCGGGAAATAGCATTTGAGTAGGGTTTTTTCTATATCCCTATAATTTCAACAACTGTTTTACATAAGTTGCTTCCGCCATTTCAATACTAAGAATATACATGCCTTGAGGCAATTGATGGGTAGGAATAGATAGATTCTTTTGAGTATAAGGTAAGCTTAATTGCAACTGACCATGAATATTGAATAAAGAAATGGTGCCAGCCGTAAAACTTCCTTGATTTAGTTGAATCTGTACTTCGTGTTGTACTGGATTTGGATGGACTAAAAAAGTAGGGTCTTCTTCCAAATCAATAACCGAAGTAGTAGTGGAACAATCCGTATCATCTTCTGCTAAAATAAATAAGTTTAATATTCTAATAGAATCACATCCTATAGAGGACGTAAAAACATCAATATAACTACCTTTACTGGTGTATCCTTCCGCCTCCCCACCAGGGCAAATACTAGTATTTACCTCTGACATCACTCGACCCATGACCACCAAGGTTAGATTTACAATAGAATCACAGCCACCAGCAGTAGTATAAGTATCCTTATAGTCGCCACTCTCTAGATACCCTTCGTAGTTGTCTCCTTGACAGATAGTCCGCTCTATAGAAATTTCTACTGCTTGACAATCTATCGATTCAACAGATCCTCCTGAAGGGGTATCCGTGGCATTTTCCTCTTCCATTGCAGTATTGTTTTCTTCCTCTGTGGAAGTACTGTTTTCCTCCTCCGTCGTGGTATTATTCTCCTCTTCTGTGGAAGTATTGTTTTCCTCTTCCATCGTGGTATTATTCTCTTCCTCTGTGGAAGTATTGTTTTCTTCTTCAGTGTCTGTGGTCTCCTCTTCTGTAGTACCCGTGCCTTCCTCAGTATTAGTTTCTTCTTCTGTTTCAGTCCTTATGTGTACCGTACCTTTTTCAAAAGTTAAATCGGAAAGGACGCCATCCGCTAGGTTGGAAATTTCAGGTGCAAGTGGATTGCCGACCATATTTTCGTCAATCTCTACTATAACTTCCCCAATTTTTAAACTAGTAAAACAAACAGAAAACAGAACCGCACCACTATCTAGTGTTTCGCCTGCAAAAAAATCATTAGCGAACCAAGTGAATCTTAATTCATCGACTTTACTAGCAAAGACCAACCCATTAGACTCTACGCCCAAATTGATAGTCGTATCGAATTGGAGTAAGGTAGAATCCCAAATAACCCTCAATTGAGTGGAAAGAATTTCTGTAAAACCTTCAACGGTTAAGTCCAAACAAAAAGATTCCCCTTCTTGTACTTCTGCACTTGCAACGTTAAAATTTACTTGAGCCTGTGTATAAGAGAATGAAAGTAATGAAATGGAAAGGATGATCCAATATCTCATAGAATTGTATTAGAATTTGTGTAATAGTTTTGGTAGTATATCGGTCGAACTTTTTATACTAAAAAGGAGGGTGTTGGTTGCTTGTGTTTATAGAAATATAGAAAAAGGTCATTCATCTTTCAGTTTAGTAAGGAGAGAATAACCTCCTCATTCCATTAACAGACTCAATAGCTCTCGTACTTGAGCTACCGAAGTTACCCGATACCGAGCAATAGACGCATGCTCGCCCACTTTAACGGTATAAGCATCAGGAGGTAATACTTTAAACATATCTTCATCTGTTGTATCATCCCCTATCGCAAGGACAAAGTCCCATTGCTTGGCATCTGACCATTTAGTAGTAGCAGCCCCCTTGCTGACGCCCGTATTTTTTACCTCTACTACTTTATTTCCATCTAATACCTGTAAGTTGAGGCTTGTAATGAGATAGGTGAGTACGTCTTTGAATTCTCTTACTCGTTTGGCACCCAACTCTTTATCGACTCTGCGATAGTGCCAAGCTAGGGAAAAATCTTTATCCTCTATAAAGGAACCAGGTGTTCGTTCTACTAACTGTTCTAGAACTGGGCGGATTTGTTTTTTCCATTGACTTCTCAAGCCTTGATTTTTTTTCCATTTAGATCCGTTCTTTATCCAAACACCATGTTCGGCAGCAAAGTCTAATGGAAGATGACCCAACCAATCATGTATGGTTTTTTTATCTCTTCCTGTATTGATAACTACTTTATTTTTATCATTTGTAGAGAGATTTTTTAGGGAATAAAGTAGCTTGGCATCGGGCTTAACCGCCTGTGGATCTACATGAAAATCCATTAAAGTGCCATCGTAATCTAAGACGATTAATCGAGTTTTGGCATCGCTATAGGCTTTGAGTAGTTCTTGTACCGAGTCTTTATTCAATTGTACTTCTTTTTTTAGTGTTTTTTTAGTGAGTTCTCCAATGAAAGATTCTGCCCAATGCCGCACATCATATTTCTTTAATTGTTTTTGCATTTTTCGCAGTCGCCAACTTTGTTCCGTAGCGGTCATTTCCAAAGCCTGTTTCAGTGCGGTCACTACCCCTGCTTTATCATGAGGATTAATGATGATGGCATCCGACAATTCGTTGGAAGCACCTGCCATTTCACTAAGAATTAATACCCCTTTCCTTGATCTGTCTTTGCTGGCAACGAATTCTTTTGCTACTAAATTCATTCCATCCCGAAGTGGGGTAATCAAGGCAATATGAGACTCTCGATACAGGGTCGAAATTTCTGGAAAGGCCAAAGACCGATAATAATAACGGATAGGAAACCAGTCAAAAGAACCATATTGGGAATTAATTCTTCCAACCAGTGTATCTACCTCTTCTTTTAATTCTTTATACTGATCTACATTAGATCGAGAAGGGATGACAATCAAAAACAAGATGACCTTTCCATGATAAGTGGGATGGTCGATTAAAAACTGTTCAAAGGCACGAATTCGTTGGGGAATGCCTTTGGTATAGTCTAGGCGATCAATAGAAATAATTAAGCTACTTTTTTTAGCCAATCGTTCTATTTGAAAAGAATGGTCCTTTCCACTCAATACGATTTCCTGTTTGGCATATTTTTTATAATCGATCCCCATCGGAAAAACATCCACATTAACAGGCCTTCCCTCCACCGACAATTTTCCAAAATCATGCTCATAGCCTGCAATACGATAAGTGGCACTGAGAAAATGACGCATATAACCAAACGTGTGAAATCCTATAAGATCAGCCCCTAATACTCCATCTAAAATCTCTTTTCTCCAGGGTAGAATACGAAAGATTTCATAAGAGGGAAAGGGGATATGCAAAAAGAACCCAATCGTAATGGATGGAAATAATTTTCTTAGTAAAGCAGGCAAGAGAAGTAACTGGTAGTCGTGAATCCAGATAATATCCCCCTCTTCAATATGTTCGCTTACTACGGTTGCAAATAGTTGATTGACCGCTTGGTAGGCTTCCCAATAGGACTCCTGGTAAGTAGTATATTGGGTAAAATAATGGAAATGGGGCCAAATGACTTTATTACTAAAACCCTCATAAAACAATTCTACCTCGCTTTGGGACAAAAAAATGGGAACTAACCCATCTTTTTTTAAATCTTGTTCGATAGATACCCGTTCCCAGTCATTTTCAACAATAGCCCCTGCCCAACCTATCCACAAACTTGGTTTATCACTTTTATAGGAATTCAGACCTGTTGCCAATCCTCCAGCACTTGGGTGGTAATATAATTCTCCTTCCTTTCGATTGATGGTAACCGGTAAACGGTTGGCAACAATGATAAGTTTTGACATAGTTTTGGGTAATTCAAATTCCTGACTTTAAATTCCAAATTCCAAAATAGGACTTTTTTTAAATTCACTAATACAATTAACTCAGCCCCCTTAATATAATGGCTCGACGGCTGCGCGCCCACCCGTTTGACGGTTCATTCACTTGAAGATTCCCCGAATCTTCACCCGAAGGGATCGTTCATTCAGGTCTTGCAATAGGGTTCTTTTGAGGCAGCTCTTTTTGAAAGTATTTTTGCAAAAATACTT
>CALJIQ010000270.1 GCA_937973995.1 uncultured Saprospiraceae bacterium | reverse complement strand
TGTTTATCCAAGTATAGTTTGTAAACGAATAAACAGTTAAACAAATAAACGATTCAAGCATTTTCGGTAATTTATCCTGTCCGCAGTATAAGTCGAACTAACAGTTGTAACTCATTCGAGTTGCAGGTTGTGCGTTGTGAGTTTAGGTAATTCGCAACCTGTACCTCGTAACTCGCAACTCGTATTAAAGTGTGATAGATAATTACCAAAAAACAGTTGTACAATCTTTTACTTCGCATCAACCGTTGGCACTGGAATGTGGCGAAACGCTTGCTTCCGTTGACATTGGTTATTGCACCTATGGTACTTATCAGCCTGAAAAGAATAATGTCATTTGGGTTTTTCACGCACTTACTGGTAACGCAGATCCGCTGGATTGGTGGGATGGCTTAATTGGTGATGGCTTATTATTTGATCCCAAGCACTATTTTATCGTATGTGCGAATGTGCTGGGTTCTTGTTATGGTTCTACCTGTCCCTCTTCTACCAATCCTATCACAGGAAAGTCCTACCATAAGGAATTTCCTTTGATAACGGTTCGAGATATAGTCCATACGCATCGTTTGTTAAAGGACCATTTAGGTATCAAAAAGATTCACATAGGTATTGGGGGGTCTTTAGGTGGGCAGCAATTATTGGAATGGGCAGTGATGGAACCATCGCTTTTTGAAATCATCATTCCCATAGCTACAAATGCTAAATTTTCTCCCTGGGGCATTGCTTTTAATGAGACTCAACGGATGGCATTGGAAGCAGATAAAACCTTGTACGATCTTCATCCTGAGGCGGGTCGAGCGGGGCTGGCGGCAGCTAGGGCCATAGCGATGTTATCTTATCGCAACTATATCACCTACGATAATGCTCAACAAGATAAAGCGTCTCAACTAGATCAATTTAGAGCTAGTTCCTATCAACGGTACCAAGGACTAAAGTTGGTGAAACGCTTTGAACCCTTAGCCTATCTTAGTCTATCTAAAGCAATGGATAGCCATGATATAGGCAGAGGTCGTGGAGGGCTAAAAAAGGCATTGGCTTTGATTACTGCTACTACGCTCGTTATTGGAATTACGTCTGATGTATTATTCCCAATCAAAGAGCAAGAATTTCTTGACCAGCATATTCGCAAGTCGCAGTTAGAAATCATTGATTCAGATTACGGGCATGATGGTTTTTTAATAGAGTATGGTCAATTGACCTATTTGATTTCACAGTTTTTAAACAATAATAATCTCTTTCGGCAATGAAGCATTTTGAGACAAAAGCGATTAGGAATCAGACGGAGAGGACACAGTATAAAGAGCATAGTACGCCTACTTTTTTTACTTCCAGTTTTGTATTTGATGATGCGGAACATATGCGAGCGATGTTCGCAGGGGAGGCAGAAGGGAATATATATAGTCGGTACTCCAATCCTAGTACGACCGAATTGGTAGATAAAGTCTGCGCCATGGAAGGGGCGGAGGCAGGCTTTACGACGGCGTCGGGTATGTCAGCGATCTTTACCAGTATTATTGCCTTCTTACAACAAGGAGATCATGTGATTGCTTCGAGAGCTGTATTTGGTTCTACGCATCAAATTCTCAATAATATCCTTCCTCGTTGGGGGATCACTTTTACGTATGTGGACCCTATGGATGTGAATAGTTGGGAGCAAGCGGTTCAATCGAATACCAAAATGCTCTTATTGGAAACGCCCTCTAATCCTGGACTCTGTTTGATTGATTTGGAGAAAGCAGGTGCCTTTGCCAAAGCACATAACTTGATCTTCAATGTAGATAATTGTTTTGCCACTCCTTATCTGCAAAGACCAATAGATTTTGGCGCAGACATTGTTGTGCATTCGGCTACCAAATGGATGGATGGGCAAGGTAGGGTCTTAGGTGGATTGATCGTAGGAAGAGAAGCATTGATGCCTCAAATACAAACATTTATTCGTCATTCTGGTCCCGCCATGTCTCCTTTTAATGCATGGATTATTTCTAAAAGTTTGGAAACCCTGGCAGTGCGAATGGATCGTCATTGCTCCAATGCTTTACAGTTAGCTGACTTTTTAAACGACCATTCCGACATTAATACGGTGCTTTATCCGCACCACCCAAGCCATCCTCAATATCAATTAGGAAAACGACAGATGAGCCAAGGTGGAGGTATCGTCACCTTTGAAGTGAAGGGAGGCGTTGAAAGAGGAACACAGTTCATTGACCAAATAAAAATGCTCTCCATTTCTTCTAACTTAGGAGATGCTCGATCCATTATTACCCATCCTGCCTCGACCACGCATTCTAAATTGTCAGAAGCGGAAAGAGCAGCGGTAGGCATTACGCCGGGGTTAATTCGAGTATCTGTAGGTCTAGAGCATATTGAGGATATTATAAAAGATTTAGATCAAGCATTAGCCGCTTCGAGGGTATCCCAAGGAGTAGCTATTGGTGCTTCTATTTAAGGATTGGTAACTAGGCTAGATTTAGACAACTGTAGATGAAAACAGTTAAGAAGAGTCAACATCTCAGCCAATCACCAGGCACTAATTACTAGGCACCAATCCCCATCACCACATTTTTTAATCAGGAAAACCCTATTAAGATGTCAAACTATCGTTTTGAAACCTTACAATTACACGCAGGACAGGAAGAAGTAGAAGGCACTACTATGTCCAGAGCGGTACCTATTTACCAGACCAGTTCTTTTTTATTTAAAGACAGTGCGCATGGAGCGAATCTTTTTGCCTTAAAAGAGTTTGGAAATATTTATACACGGATCATGAATCCGACCACGGATGCATTTGAGAAGCGGGTGGCAGCATTAGAAGGCGGAGCTATGGCTTTAGCTGTGGGCGCAGGTCAAGCTGCTCAGTTCATTGCATTGAATAATATCTGCCAAGTTGGGGATAATATTGTTTCCTCTCCTAATTTATATGGAGGTACTTATAATCAATTCAAAGTCGCTTTTAAGAGATTGGGTATTGAGGTCCGATTTGCTGAAAATGAAGATCCTCAAGAATATGCCAAATTAGTAGATCAAAATACCAAAGCTATTTACTGTGAGACCTTGGGAAATCCAAGTTACATGGTACCTGACTTTGCGAACCTTTCAGGTATCTGTAAAGCAGCCGGCATTCCATTAGTAGTAGATAATACTTTTGGAGCTTGTGGGTATATCTGTCGCCCGATAGATCATGGTGCGAATGTGGTCGTTCAATCCGCTACCAAATGGATTGGCGGTCATGGTACGTCCATTGGCGGTGTCATTGTGGATGCGGGTAATTTTAATTGGGGCAACGGTAAATTTCCTCAATTCAGTGAGCCTTCTGAGGGCTACCAAGGATTAAATTTCTGGGAAGTCTTTGGATCAGATGGTCCTTTTGGGAATATTGCTTTTGCGATCAGAGCAAGGGTAGAAGGGCTAAGAGATTTTGGACCTGCTTTGAGTCCATTCAATTCTTTCTTATTTCTACAAGGATTGGAAACCCTTTCTTTACGGGTGCAACGACATGTAGATAATGCGATGGAAATTGCCACTTGGTTAGAAGGTCATGAGGAAGTAGAGAAAGTTTGGTACGCTGGTTTAGAGAATCATGAGCGTCATAGCTACGCTAAGAAATATTTGAAAAATGGCTTCGGAGGGGTGATGAGTTTTACGATTAAAGGGGATAAAGAAAATGCCATTAATTTCGTGAATAATCTAAAATTAGTTAGTCATTTAGCCAATGTTGGAGATGCTAAAACATTGATTATCCAACCTTCAGCGACTACGCATCAACAACTACCCGAAGCAGCACAAATTGCGGCAGGGGTATTGCCAAATTTACTGCGTTTATCTGTTGGTATAGAGCATGTAGAAGATATTAAGGCGGATTTGCAACAGTCTTTTGAGTCTTTGGTGAAGCAGCCTGAGTTGGTGGCTTAGAGGAATTTCTCCTTACTCGTCGGATGGCTACCGCCGTCCGATGAGTAGGGTGTTCCTATCCGACGGCGCTAGCCATCGGGCAGGAGCATTGCAAAAATTGTCAAAAAACCATTTTAAAGATTCTTAATTTTAAGAAAACCTTAGTAGCCAATCCTTCCAAATCATACAATTAATCTTTCCTATTTGACGTTTTGCCTTTGTCAAAAAACTACAATTATGCGATTAATTACTGGCTGTTTGATAGTATGTGTTTGTTTGTTCTCCAATTGGGCGGCAGCACAAGAAGAAAAGGCATTTAGTTTCTCAGAGGCGGAACAAGAAATCGAAGCATTAGCATCGACGATAGTACGAGATTCTTTAGTAGAAAATAGAATAGCAGCCCATAAACAACTAAAGGCAGTTTTACAAAAAACCTTAGAAGAACCCAATTCCTTCGAATACCCCTTCGAAGAAATACAATCTTTATCCATCCAAATACCATCAGATAGTACCTTTCGCTTATTTACTTGGCAGTTATTTGTAGATAATGATACCTATCAATATGGCGGGCTTTTGCAAGTAGGTGGGGACTCCCCTTCCTTATATCCACTTACAGATCATTCAGAAGAGATAGCGGATTATGATATAGCATATGAAACGATGTCTCCCGAATCTTGGTATGGAGCTTTGTATTACAATATTGTTGAGTTTGATACTTTGGATCAAAAGAAATATTTGCTTTTTGGTTTTGATGGCTATCAATTTTTTACAAAGAGAAAATTAATAGACGTCCTTAGTTTTAATGAAGAAGGACAACCCCAATTTGGCGCACCCGTATTTTCTAAAGCAGTAGAAGGGTATCCACCTTCCGCTCAATATCGTCTCTATGCGGAATATGATGCGTCTATTGCCATTCGATTGAATTATGATCCTGGTATGAATATTATCATCCAAGATCACTTAATACAAATGAGGGGACAGTATCGAGGGCAAGGGATGGTCAATGTTCCCGACGGCAGTTATGAAGGGTATTATTACAAGGAAGGACAATGGCACTACAAAGAAAAGATTTTTGATTTGGTATCAGAAGAACCGCCTCGCCCAAATCCAGTCTTTAATGACGAGAAGCGAGGGCTGTTTGGGAAAAAGGTGAAAGAGAAAAACTAGTAACTGGTGATTGGTGACTAGCCAACTAATCACCAATCACTAATTAGCCGAAATAACATTATTAGTCCGTTTTGTTTTATTAGACAAGCAACTACTTATTTTCTCCATCAATTCATCTGGACCGAAGGGTTTTCCTACATGGTCATCCATTCCAAATAATTGCGCTTTTTCTTTCTCTGACAAATAAGCAGAAGCCGTTAAGGCAATAATGGGGACTTGGCTAATTTTCGGATTTGGATTTTTACGTATGTCTGCCGTTGTTCTATATCCATCCAGGTTTGGCATTTGAATATCCATTAAGATGAGATCGAAGTAATTATTGTTGTTGATGGCGTCCAAAGCTTGTAAACCATCATCGGCAGTGGTGACCAACATGCCTATCTTCAATAGCATTTTCTTTACCACTAATTGATTGATCTTATTATCTTCCACGACCAGTACATTTTTACCTACCATGAAATCATAAGATAGTACTTTTTCGCCACCGTCTTTTTTACTTAAGTTGCTATCAGAAATAGAGAATGGTAAGTAGAGTTTGAAACTAGAGCCTTCTCCTAACCGACTATCCGCTTCTATTTTTCCATTTTGTAAGTCCACTAATCGTTTGGTAATCGCCAACTCTAAACCTGAAGTACTAGCGCCATCATACAAGTCAGCATTCGGATCTCTAGTAAAGTTTTTAAACATTTCCTCCAATTTCTCTTTTTCGATTCCCTTCCCATTGTCTTCCATTTTTATTAAGAGGGTAACATCTTTACCATTAAGTTGATGTAGGTCTATTGTGGTATTGATAAAACCATCTTCTGTATAATTGAGGGAGTTGCTGATTAAATCCGTAATGATTTGGTTTAATCTAGCAGGATCACCAATTAACTGCTGCGGTACTTTGGGATCAATCGTGAAATTAAGCGATACTCCCTTTTCTTTTGCTTGCGTACTAGACCAATTATTCACCTCTTCTACCACTTTCGATAATTCAAAAGAACGATTTTGCATGACTAATTTGCCTGCCTCAATTTTCGAATAATCCAATACGTCATTAATGAATACGACTAAGTTATTAGCGGAGAATTGCAATTTTCTTAATGCTTCTTTCTGGCTATCATGCGGGTTGTCCTCCAATAATAAATGCGTTAAACCCACGATGATATTAATAGGGGTGCGCATTTCATGGCTCATCATGGCTAAGAAACTATCCCTGGCAAAGGAAGATTTTTCCATAGATTCGCGTTCCGCCATCTCGTCAACGAGTTTGGTATTCAATAAATCAAGGCTAGCAGCTTTCTCTTCTAGTTGAATGTTTTGACGATCAATTTCTTCTTTCTGCCATCTGATTTCATTATTCTTTCCTTGTAGTAGCTCATTTGCTTTTTTCTTTCTTTGGAAGTTGACGAATAGCATTCCAAGAATGCTAGCTATCAATCCGATAACGGCAAACAAAAACCATTTCAGACGGCTACTAGCCACCTGATCTTTTTCCAATAAGGCAATGGTATTTTCTTTCTCTTCTACCTCTAACTCAGAACTATGTCGAACGGTGAGTTCATATAAAGCCCTAGCTTTTTCAAGCTTTGACAACTCCTTTGTGCTGGTCATTGCAGCAGTTTGGGATTGATATGCTTCCTTGTAGTTCCCCATTGAAAAGTATCCTTTTTCAATGTCTGTATATAATTCAGGTATTCCTTTTCGGACCTTTATCTGCTTTAATAGGTTAGTCGATTGTTGAAAGAGTTGAGCTGCTTTGGTAGTATTGTTTCCTGCTAGGGCAATAAGACCAGCATTTTTATAGCATTCAGCTATACCGAAAGAATCTTGGATTTGTTGTCTTAAGTCTAGTGCAATCGCATTGGTTTCTGAAGCACCTTCAATATCTTTTTGGGCCAAACCCGTTAAGGTTAAATAATTGTAATCAGTAGCAATACCAGATAAGTCTTCTAATGCTCCGTGTAAATCTAAAGACTGACTGAAATAAGTACTAGCCCCATCGTATTCTCCTACTTCTAATGATAAATTACCCAAGAAACTAGCAATACCTGCTCCTTCTTGAAATTGTTCTTGTTCCACAAACAAAGTCATCGCTTCCTCATAATTGGCCTTTGCCTTTCCTATGAAGTTCTGTTTATAATAAACATCTCCTAACAATTTTTTCACTTTCGCTAACTTTGATCTTTTACCCGCTACCTGAAAAGTGCTTTGGGCTTGGTTTAAATAGGTCAAAGCCTGCTTGTGCTCATCTTCTAAGGCATATACCTCTCCTACCAAAAATTGCGTATTGGCTATTCCAAGATTATTATCAATACTTCTCCAGTGATTTTGGGCATCCAAATAGTAGCGGATAGCGTTGGTATAGTCAAAATGTGCTTTGGCGATTTTACCTAATAACTCATTAGCAATAGCTTGTTGCTCTATGTCGGCTGCGGATGTGGATAGCTCCAAAGCAGTCAGCGCATATTCTTTTGCCTCCTTTACCTCTGCGGGGAGTAGCTGTGAAGCTATTTGGTTGAATAATTTGGGATTGCTGCTTTGACTAGCTTGTTCTTTCAATTTTGTTATATCAAGGGTTTGTCCCCATACACAAATAGAAAAAACAAACATACAAAGGGCAGATAGGAAGACTCGATTCATTAGTACATGATTTGCTCTTTCTATCGCAAAAAATCCGCCAAAGTCAAGGGAATGTTGGAAAGTTGGAATGGGAGAATGATAGAATATATTTAAGCATTATCCTATTCTATCATTCAAGCATTCATTTTTAACTGATAAATCCCTATTTTGCGGTATCTTAGGGCTATTACATACGCTTCATTTTTCGCATGAGAAACTGTCAATTTTGCCATACGGAACTCCTATCTAATGCACGTTTTTGCTACCATTGTGGTGCTAAGGCGAGTCTGCCAACTATCCGTTGTGGTCAGTGTTTACAAGAAAATTTAGAGGATGCGCAGTATTGTGCCAACTGTGGTAGTGCCATAGGAGAAATACCGATCGAGTATCAAGTAGAAGCGTCTTCCTACGATCCTAAATATCCATTAAATTATAGAAACGTAAAGGATTTAGGAGGGACTATTCGGCAGTACTTTGTGGTAGAATTAGATAAAAGAATACAATCAACGCATAATCCAGCCCATAAAGAGAACTACCTAAATCATCTGATGCGGTCTGATTTCCAAGAAGTTTTCACCCTTCGGACCAATCAATTGGCAGAGGAGGCTTATACGATTCATAGCAAGCAAGTACCCAATGTAGATCAAACGGTAGATGCCATGCTTTCCAATTCCTTCGAGGGATTATTGGATTTCTTTTTTATTAAATATTGTCAAGATATTAATGAAGTATTCATACCAGAAGCGGCTTTGAAATATGAGGGCATTAAATTTGAAGATGCCAATTTATTTCAATTAGTAAAAGATTATTTGTGTCCAGAAGAGGAGGAGATGGATAGCTATACCGATTTTTTAAAAATGCCGCTGCAAAAATTACAAAATGCAGGTAGGTATTATTTATTCCCAGATAAAGATGAAAAGATTTTGATTATTTGCGATCAAACTGTTTTTGGTTCTTGTAAAGAAGGTTTTGCTCTTACGGAAGCAGCCCTTTATTGGAAAGCTCATTTTCAAGCTGCGCAAAAGATATACTATAAAGAACTAGAAGAAATAAAAAACAACGGAGACCATATTTTAATCAACGGGATGTTTTTCAATGCAGGGCCTAAAATGAATATGAAAATGATGTATTTATTGAACCGCTTGAAACGAATGCTTGCTTTTTAATTCTCAATTCTCAATTCTTCTTCACTTTCCATATTCCGTATCCAATCTTCAATTAAAGCCACGCCTTCCTGATGGATCATGCGTCTTCCTAATTCGGGCATCATAGTGCCCGGTTCCGTTGCTGCCATTCGGTAGGGTAGGATAGACTCTTCAGGATGACCAGGAACGATATTATAGGAGAATCCTCCTGTTCCCCCACCTGCGGCTACAGGGGCCTTCCAAATGCCTAAGTTAAGATCGTATTTAGCTTCGGCAATTAAGTTTAATCCAGTGGTATTGGCAGGCCCATTGGGATTATGGCAATGACCACAATTAATATCCAAATAAGCCATCGCTCGTTCATGCAAGGTACCACTATTTGCATCTGCATAATTCGCTAATACCGGTTGGGGTTGAGTAGCATCATATCCGTCTAAATAGCCCATATTAGCCCATCTTTCCAATTGATTCATCGTCGTATCTGAATAGGCAAATGACTTATTTAAATTGCGCAATTTAGGACCAATAGGTTCTACGACCCCTTTGTTATAATGACAACCTTTGCATTGGTTTTTGTTGGGAATAATATAGTCCAACTTCATGTCTTTGCCTGAAGTATTGACCCAACTCACTTCTTTTATATCCCCCACTACTTCCAGATGAGCATCTGTTTGTTCCTCATTCCAAATATAACTGTGCGCCGCCCACTGATCCGCTTCTTTTATCAACAAACGCGTTTCGATCAAGCGTCTGCCTTTGCTGACATCTCGTTCATCATGTTGATAATAAAAGGTTTTGATGATAGCGGTCCCAAGTGGAAAAGAGAGGACTTTATTGACTGTATGAGTAGCACCAACCCCTTCAGGCATCCAGATAAATCTAGATTTATGAGAATAATCTGAAAAAAGCGGAGAATTTAAATCATAGGGAAGCACTCGTTCATTGGGGTGCAAATCAGAGATATTTCCTACAAAAAAATGATAATCAGACAAATTTTTATGAGGATCTGTGGAAATAGATATGTCATTATTGGGGGTACAACAATAAAAACACATACTAAGTAATATTGATATGAGTCCCCCTAATAGCATCCGATTATCCATAAAAACAAATATTTTCACTTCATTAAACTACGAAATTAATTAATAATAAATAAGATTGAAAGCAGCTTCTATGGACGAAGACAATTTTTGACCTTTCATTGACGGAAAGGTTTAAAAACACACTCACCATGAGTCTACTATAAAAAGTCAAAAATGAACGCAGAGGCGCGGAGACGCAGAGTTTTTAGATGTATAAAAAATTAAGAATTAAGTAGTGTGACATTATTAATTATTGATTATTAATTATTTTCCAGACGCTACTGAACACGCCTAATTAGCTAATAATCAGTAATTAATAATCAATCAACTGAAAAGCAAAGT
>CALJIQ010000269.1 GCA_937973995.1 uncultured Saprospiraceae bacterium | reverse complement strand
AGCTAAGGAAGGGAACAACGGTAGATTAGATTACTATGGCAGGAAAAAATTAATCTGGGATGGAGACAACATGGAAGTCACCAATTTTAAAGAAGCTAATCAATTTGTTAAGCGATCATATCGGAAAGGTTGGCGATTGATATAGACCTCTAAAAGTCCAGTAGTGAAGATTTAAAATCATACATTTTGAAAAAAACAGCATACCAGCCCATCAATTGCCACTTCTACGATGAATTGGAATTACTAGCTATTCGTAAGAAAGAATGTGAAATAATTTATCAAGATGGAACAGGTACCTCCCAAACCATCCACTCAAAAATTGTTGATTTCATAATCGAGGAAAAGGTGGAGTATATGATTTTAGG
This sequence comes from uncultured Saprospiraceae bacterium, assembly GCA_937973995.1. Lineage (GTDB taxonomy): Bacteria > Bacteroidota > Bacteroidia > Chitinophagales > Saprospiraceae > JAFMDF01. The sequence goes on along the minus strand of CALJIQ010000269.1, from coordinate 4,220 downwards.
AAACGGAGAAAAAATCCGATTGGATTATTTGATTAGTGTAGATGGAATAAAATTAGAAGGGTTTTCTTGTTAAAAAGTGAATCCTTTCCTTAAATGGACATCGAGTCCATTTAAGGAAACAAGGGATTCTGATTGGCGGATAGTGATATTTAATTACCGCAAACTACCCACCATATCTTTAGGGCGCACCCAAGCATCAAACTCCTTCTCCGTCAAATAACCTAATTTAAGAGCCGCCTCTTTTAAGGTAGTACCTTCCTTATAGGCTTTTTTAGCAATACTAGCCGCTTTATCATAACCAATCTTGGTATTCAAAGCAGTAACTAGCATTAGGGAATTGTTCAATTGCTCTTCAATACGGTCATAATTAGGTTTGATGCCCTTAGCACAATTATCATTAAAACTACGGCAAGCATCGCCAATTAGTTGAGCAGACATCAGGAAATTAAAAATCATCATGGGTTTGAACACATTCAGTTCAAAATGACCCGTAGCCCCTCCTATATTAATTGCTACATCATTGCCCATGACTTGCGCCATTGCCATAGTCAGTGCCTCTGACTGTGTTGGATTGACCTTACCTGGCATAATGGAAGAACCCGGTTCGTTCGCTGGAATAATTAATTCTCCAATACCAGATCGTGGTCCCGATGCCAACATTCGTATATCATTCCCTATTTTCATTAGAGAAACGGCAACGGTTTTTAAAGCACCGTGCGATTCTACGATAGCATCATGCGCAGCTAAAGCTTCAAATTTATTTTTAGCTGTTTTAAAGGGTAATCCAGTTAATTTAGCGATATGCTTGGCTACTAATTTATCATATCCTTTAGGGGTGTTTAAGCCCGTACCTACTGCGGTACCTCCTAATGCTAATTCGCTGAGATGGGCTAGACTATTCTTGATGGTGGCTATTCCATGCTCTAATTGAGAGGCATACCCTGACAACTCCTGCCCTACCGTAACGGGGGTAGCATCCATAAAATGGGTACGACCTATCTTCACCACTTTTTTATATTCCTTTGACTTGGCGGCTAAGGTAGCTTTCAATACCTCAATTCCAGGAAGGGTGACTTCCATTATTTTTTTATACGCCGCTATGTGCATAGCCGTTGGGAAGGTATCATTGGAAGATTGAGACTTATTGACATCATCATTAGGATGCAAGGTCTTTCTTTCATCTACCAATTTACCGCCATTAAGAACATGTCCTCGATTAGCGATCACCTCATTGACATTCATATTCGATTGGGTACCTGACCCAGTCTGCCACACTACTAACGGAAATTGATCCGCTAATTTTCCCGCTAATATTTCATCACAGACTTTCCCAATAAGTTTTGCGGTCTTTTTCGGCAAAACGCCTAATTCTGCATTGGTCAATGCAGCTGCTTTCTTCAATATGGCAAAGGCTTCGATGACCTCTTTGGGCATCTGTTGTCCACCAATTTTAAAATTTTGAATAGAGCGCTGGGTTTGAGCAGCCCAATATTTATTGGCTGGAACTTTTATGTAACCAATGCTATCTTTTTCTTTTCTATATTTCATATTATTATTGATTGCAAATGAAGGTACTACCTTCTTCAATGAGTCCGCAAAAGTAAATGGTTTCGAGGAAAAAAGCTCAGCCCCTCTTTTCTTTAAAGTTCTTATATTTACGTTGACTTTTAACATATTACAAACCCGTAAAAATAAAAAAAATGGCATTTGAACTTCCAGCATTACCCTATTCCCCTGACGCACTGGAACCTCATATTGATGCAAGAACGATGGAAATCCATCATGGCAAACATCATAATGGCTACACCAATAAATTGAACGCAGCAATAGAAGGAACAGACTTAGCAGGTAAAAGTATTGAAGACTTACTCGCCAATGTTTCTCAGTATTCAGCTGGTGTGCGAAATAATGGAGGAGGATTTTATAACCACAGCTTATTCTGGACTAGTATGTCCCCTGACGGAGGTGGAGAACCTTCGGATAGAACGAATATCAAAAAAGCTATTGATAGAGATTTCGGTTCTTTTGACAGTTTCAAAAAAGAGTTTGCAGCAGCAGCAGGCACTAGATTTGGTTCTGGTTGGGCTTGGTTATGTGTAGATAGCAATGATAAATTATTTATATGCTCAACACCTAATCAAGATAATCCATTAATGGATGTAGTACCTGAGTCTGGTACGCCTATTCTAGGATTAGATGTTTGGGAACATGCTTACTATCTTAATTACCAAAATCGCAGAGGCGATTATGTACAGGCCTTCTTCAATGTAGTTGATTGGCCAACCGTATCTAAAAGATATAATGATGCCAACCCTGGTGCATCAGATTTTTCTTAGAGTATGTATTAATAATTCTGTATCAATAACCTACTAAGGTGTTGGCCATTTTGATAATGTTCAGCACCTTTTTTATTTTAATAAAGATCAATTAGGATAACCGTACCTTTGTTTGTTCACAAACTAGAGGGTCCTTACAAGAATTCATTAAAGATTGAATGGATCTATTCAATCTAGGATGCATTTTGTTTGCAGCAATTTCATTCAAAGGTACTAAGACAAAATTTCTTTCCTGAATATACGGATGCGGAATCACCAAAGAAGGCTCCTCAATAACTAGTTCATCATAAAACAAAAGGTCAATATCGATTAAGCGACTACCCCACTTCTCTTTGCGGACCCTGCCTATTAGGGTTTCGATGGCTAAAATCGTATGTAGTGTATTTCTTGGAGTGTGATTCGTTTCCACCAGCACTACCATATTTAGAAAGTTTGCTTGATCTACCTCCCCCCAAGGTTGCGTCTCATAAATACTCGATTGAGTTGTAATAGTCCCTAAAAGTCGAGATAAATAGAGCATCGCTTTCCTTAAGTTTTCTATTCGTTTCCCCTCATTTGTTCCTAAGCCCAAATAAACTTGGTGCATAGATTACATATTATTATTTTATTTAATATTTGGCTTACTTATTGTATTTATTAAATCCGTTGCAACCACCCTTTTAATATTTACAACTTCCATTCGAGCGTATCCAACACGTCTCGTCTTATTCCATGTAGTGCTTTGACAAATTCTACAAAACTACTTTGTCTAGGCACCTTCTTTTATTAAACTATCAAACACTAATTACCATGCATTCCAATTTACTTGGAGCTGTACTAGCTCTTCTATTGTCTATTCTTTCCGCCAATTTTTCTAACCTAGACCAATCCGAAAAGGATAGATTTTACTCCAGCGAGGCTTTTCAAGAGATTGTAGCTTTACAGGAATTAGGGGAAAATATTATGGTAGTCGATCTCAACGGCAACCAATATGAAAACCCAAATTTAGAAACCTTACAGTCCTTATCCCCTCAATTATTCTCAGAAAATCGTATCCGACTAACTTTAAATAATAATAGCGAAGATAATCGTTGTTCTACAGAAATCGTCTTAATGGATGAGGAGAATGGAATTGTAGGCAACTATTCCCTTAATATTTGCTCTTCTTTCGGTTGGATTTTCTTTACCCCCCATGAATGCTTTCATATTGACCTTTATCACGATGCAGGTTTGGAAGCTCCAACGGGTAATCAAGTAAAAGGGAGCGTTGATTGGACTTTTACTTTCAATGACAAAACAAGGCTCTCCGGAACTTATTACGATGGAGGGGCAGCGAATATGCTAAGAGTTGCAAGTCCCTGTTACCAAGATGATATATTTACCTATGCCGTAAAAGAGCGACAATTACCGAAAACTTCTTTACCCGCCAAGAAAGAATAAAACAGTTGATTTGATGGTCAGCATGTTTTTATTCATCAAGGTAAGGTTTAACCGCCGTTTGATGTACGAAAATGTGCCTTTAGGTACAGCATGTCGGTAGAAAAGAACGAATGCCGTTTTTATCCGTGCCTTTAGGTACGGAAAGAATTCGTCTTATCAAATTGCTACCGACATATTGTACCTAACGGCACAGATAACTACATCAAATGGCGGTTACACCCTCAAGGTAAGTACTACACACAATGAGTAAATAAAGGAGCTACTCCTGCTAAAAATAGAGATCCTTTCGCTAGAACAAGTAACCCATTTACTCATTTATTCCTCTTCTCATTTACTCCTTGAGTATTTAACCATCGTACATTTGAGATATAACCAAAAAGTTTATAAACTCATAAATTTGTGACAAGCGGCTCGGACACATCAACTAACCATTTGGTACTTAGATACCGTGCTTGATGAAGATAC
>CALJIQ010000268.1 GCA_937973995.1 uncultured Saprospiraceae bacterium | reverse complement strand
TTACGATAGTTTGATTTTTTACATTTGATTTCTTCATAATGATTTTGTTTTTAGCAGTTTGACAAAATTCTGGTTCTTTGACAATTCCTGTTAAATTCGGCAATTAGCAAATCAGATTGGCATCGAGCCAATCTGATTTGCACAAGGGATTCTAAAGGGGCAGGTCAGGCAAAGCCTGACCTGCCCCTTTAGAATCCCTTGTTTCCCTGAAATGGATTCGATGTCCATTTCAGGGAAGGTATCAGAACATTTGTCAAAGAATCAAAAAACTTTACCCCATCCTTTTAAAGGATGAGGTAAAAAGGAGTAAGTCCTATGAGATTTATTTTCTAGCAACCGCTACTTTTGGCTGCAGTTTTGTCAAATCTTTTTGATCTCTTTTGATCGTAGCAGGTGCTTTCAATCTAGCATTTCCAACTGCAAAGTCAACCTCTTCCCAGTAACCAAATTCTCCGTTAGAGGATTCGATAACTCTACCATTGTTGAGTAGTTGCCATCTGCCGTCGCCTTCTGTGCAGCAAATACCGTCTCCATAAGCATCTTCGATTAAGAACGTGTACACGCCAGAAGGTAAGTCTATAGATTCTGTAATGACCTGTCCTGCTTGTCCGTCTGCAAAAGGACCATACTCGGCTATGACATAATACTCATTATCTAGGATGTAAAAAGTTGTTTCTGAACCGAAATCATCAAGGGTTACTTTCATCGTAATCGTACCCTCTTCCTCCGTTGGTACTTCCTCCTCAGTCTCTTCTTCTGGAGTAGTATTGCCTGCCTCCTCATTGGTATCCGTTGGTGGTGTGTTGTCATTCCCTGCTGTATCTCCGTTATTATTTCCTGTTGCAGCCCCTAAGACATTCTTTTTCAAGTTATCATATAAGCCACTGTTTACCCAAGCCTCTGCTCTTCTTGCTTGACCAGCAGAAAACATATACATGCAAGCATCATCTGGGTAATCCATAAAACTCATGTGTAAAGCTTCTGCTGTACAACCTTTCGTAGCCCCTAATGTTGGACAACCATAATTTTCTTCTGATTGGTTAGGTGTATCCGCTACCCCATCGTCAGAGTTACAACCGCCGTCTCCCCACAAGTGGTCTAAGTTTAGGTAGTGTCCCATTTCGTGCGTCAATGTTCTTCCCAAATTATTAGGGGCTATACCTTGCACATCTCCACAGCTACGACCTAAAGTAAAAGCTGATTTACTAATCATCATGCCATCGCCTTGACCACTTCCACCTAATGGCGCATAGCCTAAACTTCCCTCTGCATCTCCTACGAAAATGTTGATATATCCGGACCACTGATTACTAGCATCTCCATTGGTTTTATTGATGGTAACTGCTACGTCTCCTTCGCTGATGCCGAACCCAGAAGGATGATTCTTAGTAGCTAATTGAAAGGCAATACAAGCAGCACCTTTACTAATATTTGGGTAGTATTTTGAAGCCGTATTATCCCACTGAACGATGTCGCTATTCTTAGCTTGAAAATCTGCATTTAAAACAGCTATCGCTTCTTGTGCCGCACTCACTAAACAAGCTCTATCGGAACTAGATACGCCTTGGTAGTGAACCGCTACTGGCAAAATAGTTGGGGAGGTACAAGCCGATCTGCTAACGGATTTTTGTAGATTTCTGTTAAATTTTGATAAAATTTGTTCTCGCTGTGTTCTGTATATAGGGTCTAGCATTCGTTGTTCCGTATGTGCTTTGGAGTTACATTTTCTTCCTGTGTGTGTATGGTTAGCCGAGACAATCGCTTTGGCAGTTTGAGGTGCTTTAGCGGCTGTATTAAATTCCTGATCTTTCTGACAAGATACAATAGAGAAAATAACAAGAACTATAGCGATTAATTTCTGAATATTTTTCATTTCTTTTTTATTTGAAGGCAAAGCAGTACCAGCAGTGCGATGTGCAACTTATGATCTTTTTTGCCTTAGTTACTAAATGGATTTTTTGTTTTGCAGCCTTTTGTATTTGATTATTTATTGGCTACATCTACTAAACGAAGAAATGAAAAGCACCCCCTATGTGGAATGGATATTTTTTTAAAAAAATTATTATTGTACTATTGAATATTTGGCAGGTAAAATGATAACTATTTGATTATGAATAAATTAAAATCAATTTCTCACAATTGTCAGCAATTCTAAATTTAGATAGATTTCTTCTGTGCCGTTAGGTACAGTATGTCGGTAGAATAATTAAATCATCATATTTCTCGTGCCGTCAGGTACGATATGTGAAGGATTGTAAACACATACCGTACCTAACGGCACGGAACGAGCATCAAAAAACCTTTCTTTTCTACCAACATGTCGTACCTAACGGCACGAAACTATCATGCTGGCGCAAAGACTCTGCCTTGTGCCGATTATCCTAAGGACTGAGCCTTTAAAATAGGTAGCACAAGGCAGAGCCTTTGCGCTAGCATTAAGTCGTTAGGTCTTTCAACTTCCCCTTCTCATCCATATTCCCTTTCACATAGACTTCCTTAGCAGGCTTCAACGGTCGCTTAAACCAATAAGGTCGTCGCATATCATCAGGACCGGGGGCAGGACGAGTCATCGCTAACCACTCTTTATAGATTTCGAAAGACTTATTGGTATCTACATAAATATCGCCGTATTGATCTCCAGCATGGGGGGGTTCAATGCGTACGCGCTGGTGCCAGCAGTGCATGCCACTATGTGGGTCGGGATGTACCGCATGGGTCATATTTTGATGAACACCTCCGTCAGACCAAAATATTCTAGCACTGTCGCTATCTTCACTTTGGAAAGGGCGAATACCTTCCACCGTTTTCATTTTCCATCCTCCTTCTCCATCGTTTTGAATGTTTACGGTGTTTGTTCCCCAACGATTTCCAGCGTCTTGTTTTCTTCGCCAACGACCGAGGTGGTGCGAGCAGGCGACTACGCCGGGCTTCATCCCTTCCGTTACCCATACCTTATCTATAAAATAGCCGATGTCGGTATTCAACCGAACCAAGTCGCCCGTTTTAAAACCAAAACGAGCGGCATCTTTAGGATGCATCCAGATGGGGTTTCTACTGGAAATTTCATTCAACCATTTGGCATTGGCAGAGCGAGAATGGATTAACGTAGGTAGTCTGAAAGTAGGTAATAAGCAATACTCCCCTTTTTCATAATCTAGTTTTTCTGGATGGATATGGCTTTTAATATAGGTTGGTAGTGCATATTCGGGCCACTTCCAATCTACCATCGTCTGGGAGTAGAATTCATTTTTCCTAGTGGGAGTTGGGAAGCCTACACAAGGTTTACCATTAATTAGTACACCAATGGCTTTTCCTTTTTTACTGATTATTTTGGTTTTATCATCAACTGTTGCTTCCGCCATATCTTCCGCTGATAAAGGCGTTTCATTCTTTTTAAATTGATTTCGCTCTACTTCAAAAGCACCATATTTCTTCATATAATCCAACTCCGTCAGTCCTTCCTTCGCAGCCGCTGCTGGTAAGCCTTTGGTATTTTCAAAAATGAATTGATAGTACTCATCTACATTTATTTTCTCCCCTTTACGGTAAGGTGATTCAAAATGCTTTCGAATACCCATACTACCATCGGGGTCAATCCGCCAACTTAATTCAATCCAAAATTCATCTTCTTCCCATACTTCGCCTGGATTGGTTTCATAGGTGAAGGTAGTTTGTTTGCCTGCCCGTCTTGCCGCCTCTCGGAGGACAGGTTGACGAAAAGCAATCCAA
>CALJIQ010000267.1 GCA_937973995.1 uncultured Saprospiraceae bacterium | reverse complement strand
ATTTATTGGTGGAGTAGGAGTGGGGGCATCTTCTGTTGCGGCACCGATTTATATTTCAGAAATTGCTCCAGCGGAGAAGCGTGGACGATTGGTGGCTTTATACCAATTCAATATTGTCTTTGGAATATTAGTGGCCTTCTTTTCCAATTATTTGATTGGGCAGTACATGGGCGCAAATGCCTGGCGTTGGATGTTGGGTATCGAAGCGTTGCCTGCCATTATCTACACCTTTATGGTATTAGGTGTACCTAATAGTCCTCGTTGGTTATTAATGAAGAAAAATGATGAGACCCAAGCTCGAAGTCTTTTGAAACAACTGAACCCTAACTTGAAAAACGTAGAAGAGGAATTGAGGACTATTAAAAATTCTTTGGTAAAGAAAACAAATGATACGTTCTTTTCTGGCAACTATAACAAACCGATTGCATTGGCGTTTATGCTGGCGTTTTTCAATCAATTGTCAGGAATTAATTTTGTCTTGTACTATGCGCCTCGCATTTTTGAGTCTGCTGGTATTGCTGCAGATAATGTGTTAGGGGCTTCGATTCCGATTGGAATCGTCAATTTGATCTTTACGCTTTTAGGAATGTATTTGATTGATCGAGCAGGGCGTAAGCAATTGATGATTATTGGTTCGATTGGTTATATCACGATGTTATTGGGGGTGGCTTGGGCATTTTATTCTGGTGCACAAGGAACTATTGTGGTCGCTTTTGTATGTGCATTTGTAGCCGCACATGCCATCGGGCAAGGGGCGGTCATATGGGTGTTTATTTCTGAAATATTTCCTACTACGGTTCGGGATTCGGGTATGTCATGGGGTTCAGGAACTCATTGGGTCTTTGCAGCCCTCATTACTTTGATTACTCCTTCTGTATTAGCAGCTTTTTCGGGAGCTACCATCTTTGCTTTTTTTGCTTTTATGATGGTGTTGCAATTGGTTTGGGTATTAGTAGTGATGCCTGAAACTAAAGGAGTTCCTTTGGAGGAATTGCAGCGGCGATTGGTGAAAAAATAATGAGCCTACTTTAAAAACACCATTTGATAAACATATAGGCAGATAGATCACATAGTTTTGGAGTTTTGACAAAACTCATTTGAGTTTATTTGTGCCTCGTTGGCTGGCGTCAACTCAGTACAAATAGGGATTTTTGAGGCAGAAATTTTTGAAAATTGGCTTTTCAAAAATTTCTGCCTCAAAAGAACCCTTTTGCGAGACGGCGACTAGCCGTCGAGCAAGAAAAGTGAAGTTGTCAAAACTCTAAAATGATTACACATTAAACAAAAAGTGCATCACATCCCCATCATCCACTACATATTCCTTGCCTTCAATATTCATCTTACCTGCTTGCTTAACGGCGGCTTCTGAACCCAGCTCCACATAGTCATTATATTTAATGACCTCCGCTCGAATAAACCCTTTCTCAAAATCCGTATGTATCACGCCTGCTGCCTGTGGTGCTTTCGTACCGACTTCAATAGTCCAAGCCCTCACTTCTTTTTCTCCGGCGGTGAAATAGGTAATGAGGTTAAGTAATTTATAACTAGAACGAATGACTTTATTAACCCCTGGTTCTTTTAAGCCCATATCATTTAAAAACTCCATCCGATCTTCAATGGAGTCTAATTCGATTATATCTGCTTCAATGCCTGCACTAATTAAAACGACTTCTGCGTTTTCGCCTTTGATGGACTCTTGGAACGCATTCGTATGCTTATTACCACCGTGTACAGAATCTTCATCTACATTGCATACATACATAATAGGCTTGGCGGTTAGCAAATACATTTCATTTAGCATATCCGCTCCTTCGCCATCTAAATCAAGGGTACGGGCGGGCTTTTCCGCTTCTAAAACCTTCAAAATGGCTTCTGCGATTTCCACTCGTTTTTTATCGTCTTTCTCCCCACTTTTAGCTAGTTTTTTGTACTTCTCTAATCGCTTTTCAACTGTTTCTATATCCTTTAAAATTAGCTCCGTATCAATGATTTCTTTATCTCGCACCGGGTCTATGCTACCGTCAACATGCACAACATTATCATCATCAAAACAACGAACCACATGGATAATCGCATCCACTTCTCGAATATTAGCCAAAAACTGATTACCTAAGCCTTCTCCTTGGCTCGCCCCTTTAATCAAGCCTGCTATGTCCACAATCTCCACGGTGGTAGGTAAGATTTTTTGAGGATTGACCAAGTCTGCTAATTTCTCTAGCCGCTCATCGGGAACGGTTATCATGCCCACATTAGGGTCTTTGGTAGCAAAGGGATAATTTGCCGCTAATGCTTTTGCTTCTGTTAACGCATTAAATAAAGTAGATTTTCCCACATTGGGTAAGCCTACAATACCACATTTTAAAGCCATCTATATTATAGTTTAGAGTGGGGAGTGAGGAGTGAAGAGTAGGGAGATCGTTACTCCTCACTCTTCACTCCTCACTCTTCACTAATTTCGGGGTGCAAATATCGTTTATTAGGCTTCAAACGGCAATATGAAGACTAGGTTTAAAATTTCCTTGATACGTTAAGGCTAGTAGAAGAATAAATAGCGTGGATTATTCTTCGTTTAAAGAGGAAATGACTACCTTTATTGGACAATATATTGTGTTACCAACCATTAGTTCAAATCACGGACTAATAAGTAAGTCGAGTTATAGACTATGAGCTGTGGGACTTAGAGTAGGTCTAAATTTCTATCGGCTGAAAACCAATATTTTACGAACCTGACTTTGAAAAAATGAGTTTATTTAGCTCGCTAAACGCACTAATTTTTTCTTCCTCAGAACCGCAAACTATTGATTTTCAACTCGAAATAAATTTTAGACCTACTCTTAGAAAACTCGTTCACCCGCAACCCGATTTACCCATTCAAAAATTCTCCAATCACAACAAAAAAATCATGGCAACTTTTGATCTAAAAATCAATGGCAAGCAGCATCAAGTAGAAGCTGCACCCGACACCCCCATCCTATGGGTGTTAAGAGACCACGTTCAATTAGTAGGAACGAAATACGGCTGTGGAATAGGGCAATGTGGTGCTTGTACCGTACACTTAGATGGAACCGCCGTTCGCTCTTGTTCTCTTCCGATTTCAGCGGTAGAAGGAAAAGCAATTACGACGATAGAAGGACTATCTGAGAATGGTTCTCATCCAGTACAAAAGGCATGGTTAGAGCATGATGTTCCTCAATGTGGGTACTGCCAAGCAGGACAAATCATGAGTGCAGCGGCTTTATTAAAGGACAATCCAAGTCCTAGCGATGCTGATATAGATGCGGCTATGCACGGCAATATTTGTAGATGTGGTACCTATGTGCGCATTAAGGCAGCGATTAAGACTGCGGCTAAGCTAGGGTAATTATCAAAAATCCAAAACCCAAATTTCAAATACCATCTTCCAATCTTCGTATAAAGTTTATTGGAACTGTTGATTTGAAATTTGGCATTTAAAATAAAAAAATGGCTTTAATAAAAACAACCTATAATCGCCGTTCCTTTATGAAGTCTTCTGCAGTAGCAGGGGGTGGAATGGTGTTAGGCTTTAGTTGGATGGCTTCTTGCAAGCCTACCCCTGAGCAAATCAAAGCAATGCCGAAAGAGTGGTTTGATGTGAATGCGTTTTTGAAAATAGGCGATAATGGAATGGTGACAATCATGTCTCCAAATCCTGAAATAGGACAAAATGTAAAAACGGCGATGCCAATGATTGTGGCAGAAGAGTTGGATGTAGATTGGAATGATGTCGTCGTTGAGCAAGCGGGTTTAGATACCCAAAACTATACTCGGCAGTTAGCGGGAGGTAGCCAATCCATCCGACAAGGTTGGGAAAGTCTTCGGATGGCAGGCGCGACTGCAAGAAGAATGCTATTAGAAGCAGCCGCTAAAGAATGGGAAGTACCTGTGGGAGAATTAACGACTTCAGCAGGGGTGATTAAACATGAGCAATCAGGGAAAACAATCGGTTATGGGGCGATTGCCTCGTCCGCTGGAGGCATGGAAGTGCCAGAAGAGATAGAGCTAAAAGACCCGAAAGATTTTACCATTATCGGTACCGATAGACAAAACGTGGACGGTCCAAAGATCGTTACCGGTACGCCTTTATTTGGTATTGACATACAGGAAGAAGGAATGCAGATCGCTATGATTGCGCATCCACCTGCGTTTGGAATGAAATTAAAATCTTTTGATGCCAGTGCCGCTAAAGGAATGCCCGGGATCAAAGATGTTATTCAAATCAACACGTTGCCAAAAGACAAGCAGTGGTCGGATGTAAATTCCTTTACGGATTTAGTAGCCGTTGTCGGAAATTCTACTTGGGAGGTAATGAAAGCTAAAAAAGCTCTGAACATAGAATGGGAGGCAGCAGACAAATTAGAAAGTAGTGAAGGACACGAAGCAACCCTTGGTCAGTTGATGAACAAGTCAGCAAAAGAACCTTCTCGTAAAGATGGTAATCCAACTAAGGCCTTCAAAGACGCAGCAAAAGTAGTCGAGCGAACCTATAATGCGCCCTTCTTAGCGCATAATACGATGGAGCCGATGAATTTCTACGCCAATGTAACGGCAGACAAAGCGGAGTTAAATGGTCCTATTCAAACACCAGAATTTGCAAGAAAATCGATTGCGAGTTTATTGGATATGCCAGAAGAGAATATTTCCATCATGATGACCCGTATGGGGGGCGGTTTTGGTCGTCGATTATATGGTCATTTTGTATTGGAAGCAGCAGCTATTTCAAAAGCGGTAGGCACTCCTATCAAATTGGTATATACCAGAGAAGATGATATGACGCAAGGGACCTACCGTCCAGATTATAAAGTAACGTATAGTGCTGCTTTAGATAAGGATAATAATATTACGGGTTTTAAAATAAGAGGCGCAGGTACGCATGGAAGTCCGTTATTTGCCAATCGTTTCCCAGCAGGTACGATTGATAATTTTATGGTGGAGGAACATAAAAAAGAATCCAATATTTCCACAGGGGCATGGCGGGCACCTCGCTCTAATTTTATCGCTTATGCCGAGCAGTCTTTCTTGGATGAATTAGCCGAAGAGATAGGAAAAGACCCAATTGATTTACGCTTAGAATTATTTGATCGAGCCATCAAGAACCCAGTAGGGGAGAAGAACGACTATGATGCCGCTAGATACGCAGGGGTTTTAAAATTGGTCAAAGAAAAGTCTGGATGGGGTAAATCCATGTCTGGCGTTCACAGAGGGGTATCGGCTTATTATTGCCACAATTCTTATGTAGCACAAGTAGTAGATGTCGTGATGAATGACAATAAACAAGTCGTAAAGAAGGTCTATTGTGCAGTAGATTGCGGTATCGTTGTCAATCCAATGAGTGCCAAGAATCAGATAGAAGGTGGAATCGTAGATGGTATCGGACATGCGATGTATTCTGCGCTCACTTTTAAAAATGGCAAACCACAGCAAAGTAACTTCGATAAATACCGTTTGATAAGAATCTCCGAAGCGCCAGAAATCGAAACCCATTTTGTAGATAATGGCATAGACCCAACGGGTCTTGGCGAGCCTTCCTTGCCGCCTATTGCAGCAGCAGTAGCGAATGCTATTTATAAGGCTACGGGTGATCGATTATACACGCAACCATTTGCGGGTAGTCGTCCTGTGCTTGGGTAAGAAAGAGGTGTTTTTTGTTATTCAGAGGAGCATTTTCTAGGTAGGGAATGCTCCTTTGTTGTTTTAATAGCAGGGCGAAAAACAGATTACAAAAGTTTTAAAAACTTTTGTAATCTACTTTCTTGTGAGAGCGATTACGAATACAAATAATAAGAGTAAATTTTTTTAAACAAAATTTGTTAATTATTTTTTAATTTAAATAATTTTGTTTTAAATTACTGATACTTATGGTTTGTATAATTACTTGCAGGGTTGGTAAATAAATTTACCAACAATTCCATCTAAACCAAAAAACATAACAATTCAATTACATTTGGCAAAATATGGAATAAAATTGGGGCGTATAAATTTTTAAAAATGTAAACTATTTACCGCTAATCGGTATATTCCATTGTTTTTTTGGCAAAAGAGCTGTGTAATTTTTTACATATCAATAAAATCAAATTGCATAACTGGTTTCGACACTATGTGGAAAAGTAGCTTGTTTAGGCAAGTTTTCCACATTAAAAACACTAGTTATCAACATATATGTTTAATTATGCTAATGTAATTCTATTATGCCGTTGCAGAAATTAGGTGTAGATTTGTATTCATTATTGACGATCCGTTTTTAAAAACACTATGGCAGAATCAGACAAGTCTTTTAAGCAGGTTTCTCGGCTTAGACCTAAGAAATCGGAGGGTGATTTATCCTCCTATGTATTTGGTAAGGTACAGCCTCAAGCAGTCCCCCTAGAGGAGGCAGTGCTAGGTGCACTGATGCTTGATAAAGACTCTATTGCCATTGTGATAGATATTCTACGTTCGGATAGTTTCTATTCGGATGCTCACCAACTGATATTCAAGTCTATTATACGCTTATTTGAGCGCTCTCAACCTGTCGATATTCTAACGGTTACGGAAGAATTAAAGAAAGCGGGTGATTTGGACAAGATAGGGGGTAGTTTTTATCTAGTCGGGTTGACCAATAGAGTAGCCTCCGCTGCCAATATTGAGTTTCATGCTCGGATCATTGCCCAAAAACACATCCAACGAGAATTGATTAAGGTATCGACGAATGTAATTCGAGATGCCTATGAAGATACGACGGATGTTTTCCAATTATTAGATGATGCCGAGCAAGGTTTGTTTAATATCACACAGCAAAATCTTAGTAGGAGTTATGAGAGTATGGGGACTCTGGCAAGTAAAGCTCTCAAGCAATTGGAAGAAATGGCTGCCAAAGAGACCGGGCTTACAGGGGTTCCTACTGGTTTTACAGAACTAGATAGAATCACCTCTGGTTGGCAGTCGTCAGATTTGATTATTATGGCGGCTAGGCCAGGGATGGGTAAGACCTCTTTAACCTTAGCCTTAGCTAAAAATGCCGCAATGGATTTTGGCAAAGGAGTCGCTTTTTTCTCCTTGGAGATGTCCAATGTCCAATTGGTGCAACGCCTAATTTCTCTAGAAGCAGAAATATCGGGTTCAAAATTGAGAAGTGGACAATTAGAAGACTATGAATGGAAGCAATTGCACTCCGTTATTGAAAAGATGAGTGAGGTGCCCATTTTTATCGACGATACACCTGGGATAAATATTTTTGAATTGCGAGCCAAATGTAGAAGACTGAAAATGCAGCATGATATTCAAATGGTCATCATTGATTATTTGCAACTGATGACAGGTGGTTCCGATAATAAAAATGGCAATAGAGAGCAGGAGATTAGTTCTATCTCTAGAGGCTTGAAGAGTTTGGCAAAAGAATTAAGTGTCCCTGTAATTGCGCTTTCCCAATTGAGTCGAGCGGTAGAGACGAGAGGAGGGACTAAGCGACCGCAATTATCTGACTTGCGGGAATCAGGTGCGATTGAGCAAGATGCGGATATAGTTACCTTTATCTATCGTCCAGAGTATTATCAAATCTTAGAGGATGAAGAAGGACAATCTTTAAAAGGTATTTCAGAAGTCATTATCGCCAAGCATCGTAATGGGGCCTTAGGTACTATTAAACTTAAGTTTATTGACCAGTTTGCTAAATTTACAGATTTAGATGACTTTGGTTTTAATGATTTACCGTTGGATTCCTCTGCAAAAGGGAAGGATACCTTTGGAGAAAATATTATTAGTCTTCCTTCTCGTATGAATGATGATGATATTCCGTTTTAAACTTCAATAAGAGTTTTTGGTAACCACATAAGAACACATAAGTTGGGTCACATAAAGCACATTAGAATTTCCACATTTGTTCTTAATCGCTCATATATTTATACTGAACACGGGATAAATATCCGATTTTCCAATACTGTTTATTTGTTGAATTGTTGAATTGTT
>CALJIQ010000266.1 GCA_937973995.1 uncultured Saprospiraceae bacterium | reverse complement strand
TCCTTATCTAAACATTTGAAAACAATCATTATAATCCACTCTACGAGGCTTATTAGCATCCAAATTTATGACCATAGAGAACTCGTGCGTTCCCCCTGTCAGGCCTGCTAAGCCTGAAATGGTGAAGTCATAACTATAACCAAACTTAAAAGAACCTTTTTGGAAACCGAATAAGCCAATTACTGCATCGCTATTCGAGGAGGTATGTCTATACCAGCCTCCTGCAAAAAATGAACCAAAGCTGAGGTAAGCACCTGCATTGATTTGACTGAAATCTCCTTGCTTTACATATAGTATATTCGGTGATAAGAACGGGGATCGCCCTCGTTTGTTACCACCTAGGTCGATTTGAGCACCTCCATGTATGGAAAAACGAATAGGTAAACCACTATTGATGATATTATCATTGATCCCTAAAACACTTTCATCAGGGCGATTTAAGTGCTTTACTGTTAATCCACCATAAAAAACGTTATTGTACACCAATAGTCCAGTAGAAATATCCGCATAATTAGCAGACAAATTTTCTGGTTGATCTTCGCCTGACACTAGGTCAATTTCTCCTGTAACATCTATTTGATCTCCAAATAGCAGTTTGCTCCAGTCAAGTCGATTCTGTACATAAGCGGCTTCTAACCCAAATTTTAAACTTAGGTCTCGGTTAATCATTAATTTATAACTGTAGAATCCGCCAACCCTTGTGGTTTTATAAATGCCATTCCCCGAATCATCTGTTTCCAACATCAAACCAATTCCACTATTAAGCCCTTCAATATATTGACTATAAGAAGCGGCATAGGTGATATAGGTATTCAAATCCACAAAACCTGACCATTGGTTTCGATAATTGATCGTCACAAAGGGGGCATAAGTGTTGCCTGCAAATGCAGGGTTGAGTTGTAATGGGGCCGCATAGAATTGAGTGAATACAGGGTCTTGCGCTTGGAGATGGGAAGCCAAGAATAAAAATAAAAGGATCGGTAAACCTTTGAGTTTACGCAAGGAAGGTCGTTCCTTGTCCTTTCTATTATGAAGAGAGTGGAAATATTTCAGCATTAACGAATAATTGGTGATGATGCTTAAATAACGTTTAAAATGCCTAAAATTATGGAGTTTATACAAAGGATTTTGATAAATGTAGGGAATATGCCATAATCTATAGTTTTAATAGATACTAAACCTACCAGTTTATACCCCTAAGCTTTCAAAAGCTTGGGGCTCTAATAAACTCTTGTCTTAAAAGTGACACAGTGGTTTCTTACATAAAGAATGACAATTCCTATCTTTACATAGGCGTTCTATAAACTAATAAGATTTAAACTCTTCCAAGTTTTATGAGACTAATTTTACTTTTCCTCTGTTTGCTTCCTTCCTTTTTGTTAGCTCAAGAATCGATAAAGATTTCTAAAGAAATAAAATGGGCAGATGCTCCCATTCTGCATAATCCAACGGGTCAATATGAACGACAAATTTTAACCTTTGAAGAAGCATTGTTTAATGCTAAAGAACCCACTTTACCACTATTTGTCGAGCGTATGAAAGTTAGTGGTTTTGGTACATTAAGGGTTCGTATTGTAGAGGCAACCTATGAACCGCTCACAGGGATGAAAGAGGACGCTTTTACTTCTATTTCGGATGTCCTTCAAATTCAAACTACCATTGAACAAGATAAGAATGAATACTATGGGAAGGTATTCTTTGTGCCGATTATCAAAAAAGGAAACCAACTAGAGCGAGTAACAAATATCCAATTACAAGTAGATTTTTTGCCCATAACCAATATCAAAAGCCAAAGTAGAGGCCCTGAATACGCAAGCAATTCCGTATTGAGAAATGGAAAAATTTATAAAATAGCAGTAGAAGAAACCGGTATTCATCGAATCTCCTATGATTTTTTAAAAGACGAACTAAAGCTGGATATAGATCAAATTGATCCTTCCATGATTCGGTTATTCGGAAATGGAGGAGGGGTTTTGCCAGAAGCGATCGCTGCTGATCGGATAGATGATTTAAAAGAAAATGCAATTCTTGTAGTAGGGGAGGACGATGGTCGATTTGATCCTTCTGATTATATCCTATTTTATGGAACGAGTCCACATAAATGGGTGTACCAAGAAGATCAGCAACGATTTAATCGAATCACAAATGTGTATGATGAAAAAAATCATTATTTCCTACTGATTGACGGTACAGAGGGACTACGGATAAGCGATCAAAATTCTATCTCTAGTACGGCAAATATTAGTACTGCATTTGATGACTATCAACGCATTGAAGAAGAGAATGTGAATTTATTGGACGCTTTTAGTTCGGCACAAGGAACGGGCAAAAATTGGTATGGCGATTTATTTGAAACTATTCGAGAAAGAGATTATGGGGACTTTAATTTTCCAAATATTATAACAGAAGAACCTGCCCATATCTGGGTTGCTTTTGCAGGGAGAAGTAGAAATGAGACTACTTTTCAGGTAAAAGTAGCATCTGCTATTTTTGAAGATGATATAAGACGATCCAATACAGGGGATATCGAGAGCCGCTACGCTGATATTGGAAATGTGGAATCTTTTTTTGAACCTACTGGTGCTAATTTGCCAGTGACGATTACCTATCCCCCTGCTGCCAGTAGTACAGGCTGGTTAGATTTTATCCAAATCAATGCTAGGCGATCCTTAAATTATTCGGGAGGACAATTATCTTTTAGAGACCAACAAACACTGGCATTTCCCAATAGTACTTTTCAATTAGCAGGAGCTACTAATAACACCATGATTTGGGAAGTAAGTACTCCTACCGTACCCAGAAACCAAAAATTTGAAAACCAAAGTAATGGAATTTCATTTGGTACAACTACCACTACTTTAAAAGAGTTTATAGCATTTGACCCTACGGGTAATTTCTTTTCTCCCACGGCTGTTGGCGAAGTGGAAAATCAAAATCTGCATGCCATTGATCGGGCAGATTTAATCATTATTACGCCATCCGACTTTCTTTCCGAAGCTTTGCAATTAGCTCAACATAGACAAGAGCATAATAATTATATCGTTCAAACGGTGCTAATAGACCAGGTTTTTAATGAGTTCTCTTCTGGTAATGTGGACCCTACTGCTATCCGAGATTTTGCTAAAATGGTGTATGATCGAGATCCTAATTTTAATTACCTACTTTTATTTGGAGACGGGTCTTTTGATTATAGGAATATTAAAAATTTAGCGGACCCTTCGAGTTTTATTCCTGTCTATGAAACGGATGAATCCTTGCATCCAATTGAAGGATTCCCTACGGATGACTACTATGCTTTGTTAAGCGATAATGAAGGAGCGAATCTAAGAGGAGCTTTGGATATTGCAGTTGGAAGACTAGTGGTGAAATCTAAAGAAGAGGCACAAGTTGTCGTTAATAAACTAACTAATTATGACAAAAATCCAGCTACACTAGGAGAATGGCGATTACGTCAGGTCTTTGTAGCGGATGATGAAGACAGTGGTCTTCATCAACGGCAAGCCGATCAAATTGCTTCTGATATAGATGATACTTATGATGTGTTTAATGTCAATAAAATCTATTTAGATGCTTTCCAGCAAATTACCACCCCTGGTGGACAACGGTATCCCGCTGCAAAAGAGGCATTTAATAATGATATTTTTCAAGGCGTCTTGGTGGTGAATTACTTAGGTCATGGTGGCTCAAGAGGCTGGAGTCAAGAACGGGTATTAGAGACGAATGATATTCTTGGTTGGACGAATGCCAACAAACTTCCGCTCTTCGTCACAGCTACCTGTTCTTTCACTGGCTATGATGATCCTAATTTTGTGACAGCAGGGGAGGAGGTTTTACTACAACCTGCTGGAGGAGGTATTGGATTATTTACCACCGTAAGATCCGTTTATTCTTCGTCTAATGAACGATTAACCAAAGCTGTTTTCAATCAATTGTTTGAGCAGGTAGATGGAGCGTATCCTCCAATAGGGGAAATCATGCGCTTAGCAAAGAATAGTAATTCTTCTGATACCACTGGTATCAATTCTAGGAAATTTACCTTGGTGGGTGATCCTTCCATGCATTTAGCCCTTCCGAATTATGAAGTGATAACGGAAAAAATTGATAGAGAACTCCTACAAGAAGGTCAGATAGATACGATTCGTGCTTTGCAAAAAGTAACCATTGAAGGCTTTATTGCAGATAATAATCAATCCATTGTATCTTCTTTTAACGGCAAAATTTATCCCACTATTTTCGATAAAAAAACGAGGGTATCTAATTTAGGGCAAGATGCGGGGAGTCGAGTGCTGCCTTTTGATATTCAAAAAAATGTTTTGTTCAAAGGAACCGCCACGGTCCAAGCGGGGCGATTCTCTTTCACCTTTGTGGTTCCCAAGGATATTAATTATGAATTCGGACCAGGAAAAATTAGTTACTATGCGGAGAATGGACAAACCGATGCGGCAGGTTTTTACGACAATATTATCATAGGGGGCACGGATCCCAATGCGTCCAATGATACAGAAGGGCCCTTAGTGCGGGTATTTATGAATGACACGACCTTTGTATTTGGTGGGACTACTAGTCCAGACCCTACCTTGCTTGTACTTTTATCAGACGAAAATGGAATCAATGTGGCAGGTACCAGTATCGGTCATGATTTAACGGGGGTCTTAGATAATAACACCCAAAATACTTTGCAATTGAATGACTTCTATGAGTCCAAGCTAGATGATTATACAGAAGGGACGGTGCGCTATCCCTTAAAAGATATAGCGATAGGAACGCATCAAATAAAAGTGAAAGCTTGGGATGTTTTTAATAATTCCTCAGAAGGATTTACAGAATTTGTGGTTGAAAACTCCTCAGAAGGAGCTTTGGAACGCATTTTGAATTATCCTAATCCGTTTACGACTCGAACGGAGTTTCAGTTTGTACACAATCAAGGTATAGGGCAACTATTGGATGTCCAAGTACGTATCTTTACTGTCTCTGGCCGTTTAGTGAAGACGATTGACACGCAAGCCATCAGTGAGGGGAACCGAGTAAGCGGCATTGAATGGGATGGAAAAGACGACTTTGGAGAAGATTTGGCTAGAGGTGTTTATTTGTATAGAATTAGCATAAGACCCAATTCGTCTGATGCACAAGTTACCGATAGCGATTTTGAAAAATTAGTGATTTTGAAATAAAAGTTGATTGTTAGATGGTTAACGTGATGCTTGCTGACCATCAAACAATCAGCGCAGCGAAACAATCAAACTATCTTTCCTACCTTATTTTAAGTTTTTATTAACACTGGCAATATTTTCTTAAAATTGCAGTTTTATCTGTGTCATTTTAAGGAACAAATCTGACATCTGATAACGAAGTCGTCTGACCGCTAAAGTCGTCTGACTTCTAGAAAAATATCGTGCAACAACAATTCATTTAACATGAACCATTTCGACAAAACAAATGCTTACATTTGCGGCTTTTTGAGCCACTCAAGCAATACATTGATGAGAAAATTTATTCCACTAGTACTTTTAGGTTTTTTAATGGGATGGAGTCAACAATCCTCTGCCCAATGTTTCGAAGATCCACCGGGTAGTGGGGTCTTTGTAACTGCCTTAGGAGAACCTTGTGTCAATACTATCATTACAGCAGTTCCCTTTTTAAGAATTGCACCAGATGCTCGTGCAGCAGCAATGGGAGATGCAGGAATCGCTGTTTCTGCGGATGCCAATGCACTTCACTTCAATGCTTCTAAATTAGCTTTTGCAGAAGACAATGGAGGGGTTGCCGTTACCTATACGCCTTGGTTAAGAGCTTTAAATGTCAATGATGTTTATTTAGCATATTTATCAGGTTTTTATAAATTAGGAGATGATGATTTATCAGCGGTAGGGTTTGGCTTACGCTATTTTTCTTTGGGGGATATTGCATTTACAGATGAAAATGGAATGCCTTTAGGAAATGGGCGTCCTAATGAGTTTGAGATCAACGCTGCTTACTCTAGAAAACTATCTGATAAGTTGTCAGTGGGGTTAGGAGGTAAGTTTATTTACTCAAATTTAGCTGCGGGTCAAGAGGTAGGGGGAGAAGAAATTACTGCCGGAATTGCAGGGGCAGCTGATGTATCCATGACTTATAAAACAGACTTAGATTTAAATAACGGAAGTGGATTTTTAACCATCGGAGGCGCTTTAAGTAATCTAGGGTCAAAAATCACTTATACGAATTCTATCAATAAAGATTTTATACCTGCTAACTTAGGACTTGGGGCGGCACTTGACATGGACTTTGACCAATATAATCGGCTAACGGTAGCTTTGGACATTAATAAATTAATGGCTCCTACGCCTGACCCTTCTCAAGCGGATTTGGACGGAGATGGCGTACCAGATTATAAACAGGTTTCTACTTTTTCTGGAATCTTTAATTCTTTTGGCGATGCACCAGGCGGTGTTTCTGAAGAGCTAAGAGAATTGATGTTTTCCGTTGGCTTAGAGTATTGGTACGATAAGCAATTTGCGGTAAGAACGGGCTATTTTTATGAGCATGCTACGAAGGGAAATAGAAAATACTT
>CALJIQ010000265.1 GCA_937973995.1 uncultured Saprospiraceae bacterium | reverse complement strand
GAATGGGTTGAATGTCTTCTATTCAACTCCTCCAGAGTTGGGAAACACGCCAAACGCTGTATCACCGCATTGCATACGGTGCTATTGATATTCAATCCCTTCAGGATTTCCAGTATCAAAAAAATGTGGGGTATCAATAGATTTTTGGAAATGCCAACTATCTTTCAATTCCATACATTTGATACACCACCATTCCTACTAATAAAAATATACCTATGCCTAACTACAAACTAGTCCTTTGTCTATTGCTCTCCATCCTCCTGCTACCAATAGACAGCTTCACTCAATCCGCTAAAAACAAAGCCATTACTGAGGCAGCCAGCGGTCTGCCATTAAGAAGCATCGGCCCTGCCTTAATGGGTGGGCGGATAGCAGATATAGCCGTGCATCCAACCCATAAGAGCACTTGGTATGTCGCAGCAGGCTCAGGGAACTTGTGGAAAACCACCAACAGCGGTATTACTTGGCAAGCCGTATTTGATAAGCAAGCCTCCTACTCTATTGGTACGGTCGCCATAGACCCGAATCGTCCAGAAACGGTATGGGTAGGCACCGGAGAGAATGTGAGTGGGCGTCATGTAGGTTGGGGAGATGGTGTTTATAAAAGCACCAATGGAGGGAAATCTTGGAAGCAAATGGGGCTACCAACCTCAGAGCATATCGGTAAAATATTAATAGACCCTAGAAATAGCGACGTTGTGCTGGTAGCGGCGGAAGGCCCATTATGGAATTCGGGTGGAGAGCGAGGAGTGTATAAAACGGTAGATGGGGGGAACACTTGGAAATTGGTCTTAGAAATTGATGAACATACGGGAGTAACGGACATAGAATTTCATCCGACCAATCCTGATATTCTATATGCGGCAGCGTATCAACGACGGCGACATACTTGGTCCTTACTCTCTGGAGGTCCCAAATCAGGAATTTATAAATCCACGAATAATGGCACTAGTTGGAACCAAATAAAATCAGGCTTGCCACAAGGAGATATGGGGAAGATTGGCTTGGCCGTTACGCCAGCCAACCCCAGTTTGGTCTATGCGACGATAGAAGCCAATCAACAAGAAAAAGGGTTTTATCGTTCTTTGAATGAAGGGGAAAGTTGGGAGAAAAGAAGTAGCTATACTTCTGGTGGAACAGGGCCTCACTATTACCAAGAAATAGAAGCCTCCCCTGAAAACCCCGATCTGATTTATCAAATGGATGTATTCTTTCATGTGTCAAGGGATGGAGGTAAAACATTCAATTACCTAGGAACGGGTCGAGAGAAGCACAGTGATAATCATGCCTTGTGGATAGACCCCACCAATGGACAGCATCTAATCGCAGGGACGGATGCGGGGCTATACGAAAGCTTTGATGAAGGAAGTAAATGGCGGCATTTTCCCAATCTCCCTATTTCTCAATTCTATAAATTGGGTTTAGATAATGCCGAGCCATTTTATAATATCGTTGGCGGAGCGCAAGATTTGGGTACCTTGATCGGTCCTTCTAGAACGACCAATACAGAGGGGGTCCGCAACCGAGATTGGTATGTGCCCTTGGGGGCAGATGGGTATGATTCTCAATTTGATCCCACCGATGACAATATTGCCTATATTGAAATTCAGCAAGGACTGTTGCACCGATACGACCGACGCAGCCATGAACTATTAAATATCCAACCCCAAGCAGGACCCAACGACGCGCCCGAACGATGGAATTGGGATAGCCCGATTTTAATAAGTCCTCATAATCCGAATCGAATTTATTTCGGTTCGCAAAGAGTTTGGCAAAGTGATAATCGAGGCGATGCTTGGACACCAATCAGTAAAGACTTAACCACCAATACCAACCGCTACGAACTGGAACTGATCGACCGTGTCTGGAGCGTGGATGCCTTGTACGATAATGGAGCGATGTCTAAATATGCTACCCTTACTTCCCTCGAAGAATCGCCTTTGGAAGAAGGATTGCTTTATACAGGATCGGATGACGGGTTGATTCATGTGAGCGAAGATGGGGGACAAAACTGGCGCAAAAGTGGAACTTTTTCAAAAGTTCCTGCACGGTCTTTCATCAATGATATAGAGCCTTCTAGGCATGATCCAAATACCGTTTTCGCCGTAGTGGATGCCCATAAATTTGGCGATTACCATCCCTATATTTTTAAGAGTACCAATCGGGGTCAATCTTGGACTTCTATTGCTGGGGACTTACCCAAGGGTACCATCGTATGGGTGCTGAAGCAAGACCATCAAAACGAAAATCTATTATTTATCGGGACAGAATACGGCTTATACTTTTCTTATAATAAAGGGACCAATTGGATTCCTTTAAAGAATGGCGTCCCCACCATTCCATTTAGAGATATAGAACTCCATCAGCGAGACAATGACTTGGTAGGAGCAACCTTCGGACGAGGCTTTTATGTCTTAGATGATTATTCGGTTTTAAGAGAATTAAGTACCACGGTAGATTCACCATCCAATACTCTTTTTTCTGTGCGAGATGCTTGGTGGTATATACCCTCTGAACCGATGCAAGCCAAGGGGATGCCCACCTTAGGCTCCACTAGTTATAGAGCAGACAATCCACCTTTTGGAGCGGTCTTTACTTATTATTTACAAGAGTTACCAGAGACGACTAAAGCCAAACGCAAAGCAGCAGAAAAGGCTGCTCGGCAAAAAAATACCAGTGTTCCATTCCCAGGATATGACGAGCTACGCAGCGAGCGCACCGAAACTTCTCCACAAGTATTGCTACTCATTAAAAATGAAAATGGAGAACCCATTCGTTGGTTGGAAGGCGCTACCAAAAAAGGCGTACACCGCACCAATTGGGATTTAAGATTACCCGCTCCCAATCCCATCAATTTAAGTACGCCCGCCTTTAAACCACCCTGGGCAGGGGATGCCAAAGGTCCGTTAGCCGCTCCTGGGAAGTACACGGTTGAATTATTCTTAGAGCACAATGGAGCCTTACAAGCGCAAGGATCGCCTCAATCCTTTACCGTTAAACCAGTTCCTTCCGAATCCGCTAAAACGGACTTTCAAGAAGTAGCTGCTTTTCAGAAAAAAACCAGTGACTTGATGCGAGACGTGTCAGGTGCTAGTCGACAATTATCTGAAATCAGTGAGCGGTTTCGATTTATCAATGCTGCCTTAAAGCAAACGCCAAAGGCCACTGCCGAACACTTTTCTACCTTTAAACAATTAAAAGATCAATTAGCCAATTTGCGATTCCGCTTATCTGGCGACCCCATTCGTCGGCAATTAAATGAATCCACTTTACCATCGATTAGTGGTCGAGTCGGTCAAATCGCTTATGGGCATTGGGATACTCTGCAAACCCCTACTCAAACGTTTAAAAATAATTTGGAGTTGACGACTCGTGCTTTTACCCAATTCGAGCAAGCGTTGAAAAGCTATATGCAAGAGGTGACTCAATTTGAAAGTTCTTTGGAGGCAGCTGGAGCGCCTTATACGAGAGGGCGTGGGTTTTGAAGATCTTTTAATTTCAAGAGCAAGAACCATAGCGTTTTGCGCTTGAACTTCACTTTCAAAACCCTCCATTTGAGGATAACCTAGATTTACTTATATTGTAAGTTGAAAAGTGCTTATTCCAAAACTTGTAAGTTCTCAAAAAGGAGATACATTGTGTTAGCTCTGAAATTGAATCAATTAGCTTTTAATAAAAAGCTAATTGATTCAATTTCGAGATAACATAATTTCCCATTCATTTAAAAGTTATGTTATCTCAAATTCTTCACACTACTATACACTTTTTGAAATCGCTGCCTACGGCAGCGGGACTATGGGGTTTGGGGGCAGAAAATCTATATTTCGCTGTGGCGAAATATAGATTTTCTGCCCCCA
>CALJIQ010000264.1 GCA_937973995.1 uncultured Saprospiraceae bacterium | reverse complement strand
CAATGGGACAATGAAGCAATGGGACAATAGAACAATGGAACAATAGAATCTCACAACATAGGTTGTAAATATTTCCAAATCGTCTCCGCAATAATTTCATTTCCTTTGGCCGTTGGATGGATGCCATCAGGTTGATTTAATTCTGGAATACCACCTACCTTGTCTAGTAAGAAAGGAATTAGTTTCGTTTCATTAGCTTTGGCTAACTTGGGATACATATCTCGAAATTCGCTAGTAAATTTTGTCCCCATATTTGGAGGGGCTTCCATTCCTGCTAACAAAATTTTAGCACTCGGATATTTCTTCTTCACCTTATCTATAATAGATTGTAAATTTTTAAGAGAAGCAGTGGGGGCGATCCCACGTAGTCCATCATTTCCTCCAAGCTCTAACACAAAAATATCTATAGGTTGCCGCAGTATCCAATCAATACGGCTATTACCGCCTGCTGTTGTCTCTCCACTCAGGCCCGCATTGACGGTTTGATAAGGAAGCCCTGCTTCCTCTAATTTCTTCTGAATTAAGTACACAAAACTTTGCTCAGGATCTAAGCCGTAACCTGCGGTAAGGCTATTCCCAAAAAAAACAATAGATTTCTTTTTAGTGGTCACTTCACTTTCTTTTTCTTCGGTAGGGGTAGATTTTGAAGGAGTGGTTTTTGGCGCGGACGACGTTGTAGCAGACTCATTACCACATGACAGAAAGAACAGTACCAAGAATATAAGAGGTAAGGTAATTTCAATATTTTTAAACATACTCGAAATTGAGGAGGAGCGTGTTTTTTTCATATTACAAAATCTTATTTAGAAATATTTTTGTGCTATAGAGGGAGATTCCTTATAGGAATCTTTTTTTTAATAAAAGATGCGAATCGCTAGTTAAAAATCACTACTGGTTTTCAGTGGATTAGAGTCTAAATCATGGTGATTTTTAAAATCACCATGATTTAAGTCACTGATTATCAATGACGAACAAGTTTGAACTGGCGATTCGCATAAAAGAACGAAGATTATCGAATTAACTCTCCTAATCCCCTAGCAAATTTACACCCTTTGTAATAAAGTACAATTAGGAAACAAAGGAACTATACAACCCACATACTGATGCGTAAATTTGTCACATGATTTCATAAAAGCTACTTACCATAAAAGCATTCACCAAACTATACAGAATACTGATCTGTCACGTAAGTTTTAAAAAACGATATTTTCACTTTTCATAGAAATATTCATCATCGTTTTGTTTAATATGAACCTCTTTTTCTCACTTAGACCACAAAAAAGCACCGAAAAAAAGTCACAGAAAAAGAGTTCCAGCATTTTTTTTATTTTTTTTTAGCAGTCCGTATTTTATTAAATAGCTATTAATAAATTCTTTACAAATAAAGACCAATTGTAATAAATTTTGAAGACCATTATTTTGCTTGACTCTAATGTCGGTTGCCTGTAACTTTGTCCTGTCAGTGGACATAAAAACAAAAACTAAATTCAACACTCTCCTTTTTTCTCCCTCTTTTTTAAAATTTGTGACTTTCAATTTTTACCCACCACATTGTCATCAAAGTATAAGTGTAAGTAAAAAATTCCCTCGCTTTGTGTAAGTAGTATAAAAGATTTCCTTCCTCTTTTTTCGGTTTAACTTTTACTCACCCTCCTTTTTATTCTATCACAAAGGGACCCATCGCCTCCAGTCCTTTCCAATTACTTAACTATGAATTTTTCTTTACAAGCCAAAAACAACGCTACCGGCTTGACTCATCCAACCAACACCACGAGTGCAATTAGCAATTTGGGCTTAAACCTATTATTGCTGATCGCACTTTACTTGTTATTGCCCTTTCAAATGGCTGCAACTACATTCGAGGATGAAGCAGTTACTAATTGTACTGTAGTTTTTGAGCATGGTGGTACAATAGAGGAAATGGCAGATGCTTGTGCTCCTAAGCTAACCATTATCAATCAAGGATCTTGTCCGGTAAGAGTTTATGAATGGTTAGCTACTGGAGATGTTTTCAAAAAAGAATTGGCGGCTGGAGCATCTTGGTCTGTTACGACCTATGAAAACAGTATGTGGAGAGTGATCAATACCGACCCTAAGTGGAGTGATTTAAAATATGATCAACACATTACGGTCAAGAGATGTAGAGATAAGACTTGGAGAATTACGCCAGATTACTGTGGTAATAATACAACCACAACTGAAGCGTGTGCTCCTAAGTTAACAATACTGAATCAAGGATCTTGTCCAGTAAGAGTTTATGAATGGTTAGCTACTGGAGATGTTTTCAAAAAAGAAGTAGCAGCCGGAGCGTCTTGGTCTGTTTCGACCTATGCAGAAAGTATGTGGAGAGTGATTAATACGAACCACGAGTGGAGTAATTTAAAATACGATGAACATATTTCGGTTGATTGTGCAGATAAAACCTGGAACATCAATCCTGATTATTGTGGCAATACTTCTAGAACTTGCGGTGCGGAATTAGA
This sequence comes from uncultured Saprospiraceae bacterium, assembly GCA_937973995.1. Classification (GTDB taxonomy): domain Bacteria; phylum Bacteroidota; class Bacteroidia; order Chitinophagales; family Saprospiraceae; genus JAFMDF01. The sequence continues at coordinate 12,715 of CALJIQ010000264.1, read as the reverse complement.
ACACTTTAGTGCCATCGCAGAATCTTCTTGCGGTGCAAATGATGGAAAGATTTTACATGATCCACATATCAATGTGGGTACTCACTTACCTTATTATGTAAAATATACATTCAACGGAACAACAAAAAAACAGGGCCCTTATAACACTAACCAAGACTACTATATTAAAGGCTTAAAACCTGGTACGTATAAAAATTTAACGATCATCGATGCAGCGGGATGTGAGAAAAACCATGGAGACGTGAGCGTTAAAAGCGCAGACTGTCCCGTGATTGACCCAGTTGACCCAGTCGAACCTGTACAACCAGTTGATCCTGTACAACCAGTCGATCCTGTACAACCAGTCGAACCTGTACAACCAGTTTGTAATCTATCAGTAGATGCAGGTCAAGAGGTAAGTATTTGTAAAGGAGATGAAATCAAATTAAATGCAACTGCATTTGGTAACGCTACTTGTACCAGTAGTTCTAGTTGTTCTCGTACGGTTAGTAATACTACACAATGTAATAATGGAGAAAAATATGTTTTCTATTTAGCAAATGATACAGAATATAGACACTATAGAAAAACAAATAACTCTGACATAAGTTGGGAAGAAAATACTGATGGAACTATTCGATATAGAGCTAAAAATTTAGAAGCAACAGATGGTTCAGGAGAAATCGTTTCAATAGACTTTACTTATAGTGGCAAACGAAATACGCCAGATGCGGATGGCATTAAAGATCACCATTGCTTAGCAGATTTTTCTTCAAGAGATTGGGTATATTATACTAAGGTATCAGGTAGAATTACTTCTAATCAATCTGGAAAATATAAGGTTTCAAGAAGAGGGCAAGCCTACCAAATGGGTAGAGGAGCTAATGCAACTTCTAGTACTTTAGCCTATGGTGCTTCTGGATGGTTTAGTGCTTCTGGTTCAAAATGGACTAAAGGAGATGTCAACATCCTATTGAGTGAAACTTGTACGCCAATTAATATAAGAACCACTTCTGATGTAGAATATATTTGGTCAAATGGTCAATCGGGTGCTTCTATCACTGTTAATGATGCGGGTACTTATAGCGTAACTATCAGAGACTGTAATGGATGTGAAGCCACGGATGAAGTAACCGTTAAAGTAATTGATCCGCAAGCTGGTTCGTTAACTGCAAATAGAACAGAAGTAGCGTTAAATGAAGATGGAAAAGCAACATTAACTGCTTCATCTAATGGAGATGCGGTTGTACCTGAAGGCTACCTTCAAAAATATGTATTGACTTATGGAGAAGATTTAGTAATTGAAAATCTTAAGGAAGAACCAACATTTGAAGTATCTAGACATGGTAAATATACCATTCATTCTTTTGTTTTTAGTCCTGCTTCTTTGGACTTGGCAATTGTAGCGCTTGGTCAAACTTCTGGATTTGATGTAAATGCACTATTAAAGCAAGGAGGTGGTAATATCTGTGGAAATTTAGATGTTCCTGGTGCAGTGATTATGGTGCCTGAACCAATATGTTTTGGTATAGGTGATGAGGATGGCGATGGCGTATGTGCGAATGTAGATTGTGATGATAACGATCCTAATCTACCTACTGGAGTAGGCACTCCTTGTAATGACAATGACCCTTCTACGGTTAACGATGTGATTGGGGAAGATGGTTGTTCTTGCGCAGGTATTCTTCCATTTGATTGCATCAATCTAGAAGCAAACATAGGAGATGCTTGTGATGATGGTAATGCGGATACCATTGAAGATTTAGTAAATGATAACTGCCAATGTAGAGGTACTGATCTTCCAATGGTTATTGTTGGAGATGTAACAGTAAATGAAGATGAGGGAATAGCTAAGTTAGATATTTGTATAGATGTACCTTTCGATAATATTGTAACAGTTAGATATACTACGGAAGATCGTACAGCTATTGTAGGAGATGATTATAAATTGATTGATGGCGTAGCTACCATTCTAACGGGTGAAACGTGTACAGAGGTTACTTTCCCAATTTTTGATGATAAAGAACCCGAAGCAACTGAGGTGTTCGTAGTAAACATTACTGCTCCTTCTAATGCGACTATCTTAGACAGTCGAGGTATGGTAACCATATTAGACACGGACCCTGTTTTTGACTGTGATGCTTTAGAAGCCAATATTGGAGACGCTTGTGACGATGGAGATGCAAATACAGATAATGATAGCATCAACGGTAATTGTGAATGTGAGGGAAATCAAATCTATGACTGTGCAACATTAGCAGCCAATATCGGTGATGCTTGTGATGATCGTGATGACAGTACTATTGATGACGTTGTGACAGAAGATTGTCAATGTAAAGGAACGGATCTTCCAAAGGTAATTATCAGCGATGTAACAGTAAACGAAGAGGATGGCTTAGCTACATTAGACATCTGTATTGAGGCACCGTTTGATAATGTTGTAACAGTTAGATACACTACTGCTGATGCATCTGCATTTGTTGGAGAAGATTTCAAAATGATTGATGGCGTAGCGAGAATTAATCCAGGAGAGACTTGTACGGAAGTAACCTTCCCAATCTTCGATGATAAAGAACCAGAAGCGACGGAAGAATTTGTAGTGAATGTTACCGCTCCTTCTAACGCTACGATCTTAGACGATCAAGGTATCGTGACTATCTTAGATACAGACCCTATTTTTGATTGTAAAGAGGTAGAAGCCAATATTGGAGATGCTTGTGATGATGGTAATGATCGTACTGAAAATGATAAATTAAATTCAAACTGCCAATGTGAGGGTACAATCGTGTACGACTGTGCAGCACTAAAAGCAGACATAGGAACAGCTTGTGATGATGGTGATGCTAATACCGATAATGATAGAATTAACAACAACTGCGAATGTGAAGGCAACCAAATTTTTGACTGTGCAACATTAGCAGCGAATATCGGTGATGCTTGTGATGACGGAAATGCAAATACCATTGATGATATAGTAACAAACGATTGTCAGTGTACAGGAACAGCACTACCAAATGTAATCATCAGTGATGTAACCGTAAACGAAGAAGATGGCGTAGCTACATTAGACATCTGTATTGACGCACCGTTTGACAATATCGTAACCGTAAGATATACTACTGCAAATGGTTCAGCAATTGTAGGAGAGGATTACAAAATGATTGATGGCGTAGCGAGAATTAATCCAGGAGAGACTTGTACAGAGGTAACTTTCCCAATCTTTGACGACAGTGAAGAAGAAGCTACTGAGGAATTCGTCGTAAACGTAACGGCTCCTTCTAACGGAGTGGTTCTAGACAACCAAGGTGTGGTAACGATTCTAGATACGGATAAATCTTTACTTTCTATTTCTGATGTAGTGGTGAATGAAGAAGCAGGTACTGCTAGTTTAGACATTTGTTTAGAAGAAGTAACTACTAAGTTCGTTTATGTAAGATACACAGCGGTAGATGCAGATGCAATTGCAGGTAGTGATTATGGGAAGCAATCAAGCTTTGCTTTCATTGAAGAAGGTCAGCAATGTACGACAATTACGTTCAATATCATTGACGATGAAGAGGAAGAAGCAGAGGAGATATTCAAAGTGATTTTATCAAGTCCTTTTAATGCGGAAATAGCGGACGAAGAAGGAATCGTAACGATTCTTGATATAGATGAACCTGCTCCAATACCAGCAGTAGTTATTAGCGATGTAACGGTTAATGAAGAAGATGGCTTAGCTACCTTAGACATCTGCATAGATATACCATCTGAAAATATTGTAACAGTTAGATACACGACTGCCAATGGCTCAGCTATCGTAGGAGATGATTATAAAGTGATTGATGGCGTAGCGAGAATCAATCCAGGAGAAACTTGTACAGAAGTAACTTTCCCAATCTTTGACGACAGTGAAGAAGAAGCTACAGAAGAATTTGTAGTCAATATTACTGCACCTTCTAATGCTACCATTGCAGATAATCAAGGTACAGTAACGATTCTTGATACGGATGTACCAGTTGTTATTCCAGCTATCTCTATCAATGATGCAATCGTTTTTGAAGATGACGGAAATGCCTTAGTAGAGATTTGTTTAGATCAAATTACTACAAATGATGTGACGGTAAAATATGCAACCGCTAATCAATCTGCATTAACAAGCAAAGATTTCCAATATCAAGATGGAACGGTTACTATTCCTGCTGGTGAGTTATGTGCAGAAATTACCATAGCGATCCTAGATGATCGGGAAGATGAAAATGATGAGACGTTGATAGTCAACTTAATCGTTCCTAGCAATGCAACGATTGCAGATGGAGAAGGAATCATTACTATTCAAGACAATGATGAGCCAGTAGTAATCGCGCCTGTACTTCCTAACTTATCTATCAGTGATGTAACGGTTAATGAAAATGAAACATACGCGCACTTAAAGATTTGTTTAGATCGTCCATCTCTCACAGACATAGCCATAGAATGTATTACCGTTGACGGAACAGCAATTGGTGGAGAAGACTTTATCCAAGCTACAGATCAGATAACTATACCAGCAGGTCAAGAATGTTACCAAGTTTCTTTCCCGATAATAGACGATAATAGACCAGAACCAACAGAGTCTTTCTTTGTGGAATTATCAAATGTAGTAGGTGCGAATGTAATTGATAATATTGGAGAGATCACTATCCTTGACGATGACGAAACTCCAGTATGTCCTGAATTAGACGCAACAGGAGACGAAGGAACCATTACGGTAAAAGGTCTTCTAGCACCCGTAGAAATTGTACAGATATTTAATGCTTCTAAACAACTAGTATTCCAATGCATGAATAACTGTGATGAGACAGAAATCATCGAAAACTTAACAGCAGGAGAATATACCGTAATCATCAACTGTTACAATGACTCTTGGAGTTTACTTTGCAGAGAAGAAATTGCTGTTACCGTTACAGCAATGCAAGAAAATGCAACTGAAGGATGTCCAGGAAATATTACGAATGGTGGAAAAATTGCTGGTCAAGAATCACAATGTGGTGCTTATGACCCGACAGAAATAGGCAACGAGTTGGGAGCAACAGGAGGTGCTGAAAATGCAGAGATTGAATATCTGTGGTTAGCTTCTACTAAAGGTTGTCCAAATGAATTAATTGACCAAATACCTGGTTCAACTAGTCCAACCTACGATCCAGAAACCATTACAGAGACGACTTACTTCATCAGATGTTCAAGAAGAAAAGGATGTAATGTTTGGATAGAAAGTAACTGTATCGTGAAGGAAGTTTTATGTGGAACTGGGACCGCACAGGAACAAGAAAGTGCAGGCAGCAGATCCGCTACTACTGCAACAAGTAGCTTGGCTACTAAGCAAGAAGACAAAAGCGTACTTACTGCAAATACAGGTAAAGAAGAAGGAACAAATAAAACCATTCAATTAGCAAATACTTCTTCTCGAAGTACTATTGAAATCAGTTTGTTCCCAAATCCAGCAGTAGATCGATTAAATGTCAACTTAAGCAACTTAGCAGGACAGACAGGAACACTTTACTTGAGCAACAATGTAGGTCAAGTAGTAAAAGAAGTGAGGATAGATGCCTTTGATACTGCACCTGTTCAATTACAACTAGGACAATATCCAGGTGGTCTGTATCACTTGACGATCATTGCAGAAGGACAATTAATCACTACCAAGAAAGTAATGATTCAACAACTATAATAATACAATAGCTTATTGAAGCTACGGATTATTATCCCAAAAAAAGAGCAGTTCCCTGTAATAGGGAGCTGCTTTTTTATTTTGAGAATCTTTTTAAATCCTTGTCACAAGCGTCTGAAAAAATATCCTTTGACTTTTTGATAGATGAATAACTAATAATCAAACGTCAATAAATTTATTTTTCACTTATTGAATATTTTCAGTAAGTGAAATTTCTTTTTTATCTAAAATTTGACATTCTAGTAATAGTTTTGAGCATGGTTTTTGTCTGATACTATTTGTCACATTCCCTCCGAATATAACTCCTCTTTTACTCCTTCCTCCTTCTAGTAAAGTATCCACAATATCTCCCAAAACACTATTCCCTCAAAAAAACTACTATGTTCAAGATAGGCATAAGAAAAATACACGGCATATTTGTTCTAATATTCTATATACTTTGTATAGGCAATGGACTGGCTCAAGAGGTAGAGGTTCTATTGGAAGATACTAGAGATTGTAATCAAAATGCCTACTGTGTTTCCCTCCAATTAAAAACAACTGAAGCTTCCAAAGATATTGGTACGTCTTCCATTTTTTTAAAGTATAATTCAAGTGCTTTAGCATTTACAAGTTATACCTCTTCTCATTTTGATGGTAGCGATCAGTGCATAGAAAATAAAGCAGCTAGTTGGGATGTTCAAACGTTTGACGCTACTTCTACTCCAGGCTATTTTAATGTAACGATGACTTTATTAACCAACCAATTCAGTTGCCCTTCTATCGAAGAGGAAGCCACGGAGGTCGGTGTTTTGTGTTTTTCGGTACTGGATGAAAAAAAGTCACCCAATCTTAAAATTTTAAAGAATAATACCAACTTTAATAGCAATATCCCCAATACAGGAGAAAAATTGTTGCCACTTGGAAAAGTGGCTGCTATCAATAATGCGAAAGCATTACAATGTACCAATAATACAATTGATTGCGAACAACAGGAATTATGGCAAGAAAACGAAATAGAATTGACCATTGCTAATTGTGAAGAATTAGCCGCTTTTTGTACAGGCATCTCTTTTAACAATAAAGGAGTTTATGAATTCAAGGTGAATGATAAAGATAAGATAGAGACAGAAAAATGTGAAAATGGAAAAACGCATTTCTTTTATACCTATTCTTCTTTGTTAAAACTAGAAAAGGAAGGAACTTTCGAAGTAATGAATTGGGAGGTAGATGAAAATAGTTATCAGGGTGCGTTTCAGAATACCACTTCCTTAATTAAAAAATTAAACGAATGGGATTCGGGCGGAAATTGGACCATTAATGAAAAGACCAATGCCATTATTGGTGGACATTCCAATAAAACATATGGTTCCATAGAAATAAAAAATAAAGACAAAGATGTATCTATAACAATGGCACTGAATAAAAAAGTGAGCGACTATGATGCATCTATTGAATTGCCAGAAGGGGTCCATGAATTGGTCGCTATAAATAAGTTTACTCAGTGTAAAGATGTCATTAAAGTGACCGTCCGTTGTACACCAGAAGCGGAGGACAGAGTCGAAGTAGAAAGGGTAGCAGCCATCACTATTTCTCAGGATACCGCCTTATGCTTATCCGATTTTATATCCGCTAATGATTATATAGAAAATTGCTCTCAGCAAGTTGGTACGGTAAGCAAAATGTCTATTGACAATCAAACGAAGTGTATTCAATTATTCCCCATTTCGGCTGGTAATGATAAGTACTGCTTCTATATTTGTGACGAAGAGGATAATTGTAAAACCTTACAACTATCTGTTGAGGTCTTAGAAAATCTGAATCCCATTTTAAGGAATGATCAGATTGCCATAGAAATGAATGAATCCAAGATGATTGATGTAATGGAGAATGACTTCATTAATGATGACATCACTTTATTTGAGATCCCATATACTAGAATGGATGGAACGGTAGAAATAGATAATTTTGCCCAAGAAATTACTTATACGCCAGCCCATAATGTTTGTGGCATTCTGGATAGTTTTCAATACAAAGTAGCTACAGCAGTAGGAGAAAGCATTGCTACCGTTTATGTAGAAATACTTTGCGAAAAACTGACTGTCTTTTCAGGCTTTTCTCCAAATGGAGACGGTATTAACGACTACTTAAAAATAATGGGGATTGAAAATTTTAAAGACAATGAAGTAGTGGTATTCAATAGCAAAGGAAGTGAAGTGTATTCGAAAAAAGGATACCAAAATGAAGATGGATGGGACGGCACTTGGAAAGGCAAGCCCTTACCTGATGGTACCTACTTTTATATGCTGCATTTAGATCACCTGCCTCCTATTAGTGGTTACTTGCAACTACAACGATAATTCTCCCCTATGAAAATATCAAGTTTATATGGATTAATATCTCCCGTTGAACTTTGAACTTAATCTACAACCCACCAACCTCCTTCCCCAATTTTTCCCTCTCTTTTTCCCTCAGTTAAGAACTAGCACTAAAAAACAAAAGAATGCTCATTCTATTATTCATAACCTGGTTACTTATTTCCCTAAAAATAATTGGCTCTAATTGGTCAACTTGGAAGAGGAATCTCCAAACTGGAAGCTTCTTGTTTTTACTGTTTGCCGCAAGTGGTCAACTTCAAGCTCAAACGATAACGGAAGGTCTTTTTCAACGAGATACTACCTTGTCTAGGACTAGTAGTAATGGTAGTAATAACAGGACTGTATTATTATTAGATGAATCCATTATTCAAGAATTAATGGAGACGCAACCAGAAGACATCACCTTGCCTATCCCCTCTGATGAGATGGGGGTCATGCAATTAGTATTAAAAAAACAAAGCCTCTTTAGTGAAGATTTTAAATCTAATAAAAATCATTTAGATAGTATTGGTCAAAAAATAAATCTTCATTATAGAGGTACCGTATTAGATCAACCTGATTCCAAGGTAGCGTTAAGTATGTCTCATAAAAGAGTTTCAGGACTAATTCGCTTACCATCGAAAAAAGTATTTTCAATCAAGCGACTCCTCGAAGACCCATCTAATAAACATGTTCTTTCTGATTATAACGATGAATTAACCATCGGCAAAATGGATTGCATGGATACGGATACCATGCCTAAGTATAAACCAATTAAATTAAATAGGACGACTAATATAGGCGAACCTGTTTGTGTGTCTATAAGAGTCGAAGTGGATCAAGATTTTCGAGGAGATGTTACTGCCTTACTAAACCAAGTAGCTAGTATTTATCAAACCATTAATGTAGATTTAAAAATTGCAGAAATTTATTATTGGGATAGGCCAAGTCCTTACGCTGGCACTACTAAAGAAATTATTCAGCAAATACAAACAGCTTTAAGAAGTCAAACTGGCTTGACTGGAGATTTAACCTTATTTCTAGGCGGCAAAGGAAACGGTGGTCGGGCAGCAACGGTCGGGTCTGTTTGTGACCCAACTTTAGTTTGTTATTCTGGACAAAACAATGATGTATATACTGTCGCTCACGAATTAGCCCATTTGTTTGCGGCTCATCACACACATGCTTGCAAATGGAATGGGAATAATACTGCCATAGATGGTTGTGGCTATAATGCAGGCTATGGTGGTTGTCCTGAAGAGGATCCACTTGGCGGAGGAACCATCATGAGTTACTGTCATATACGAAGCGTTGGAATCAATTTAGAATTTCATCCTCAAGTAGCATCAGTCATTTATAATTTTCTAAAAGATAATAGCGGTTGTACTTGTAAGGATGCTTTGGTAGAAGAGGAAGTGGAACTAGAACTTGAAGAAGAAATTTCTGTTGATGGAGGGAACGAAAATATTATTGCCAATATTTGTACCATGACTTTTATCAACCCAAATAATTGCGCTGTTGAAATACATACTTTAACCAATAATATAAAAGGTAACTTAATTGCCACTATCGACCCCATAGGTTCCGTTAATTCTCCAGTTATTAAAGCTGTTAATTATGGGGTATATAAAGATGGTATTTTAATAGATCAATTCACAGCTGAATGTGGGTCTGTATTTTCAATAAACTCTTGTGGAAATGAAGGAAATGTAGTAGCGGGCAAGGTGTTATTAGAAGGATTTTATGATAGTCATTCGGGGAGCATGCGCCAAACACTTTTAGAACAAAATTTAATATCTAAAGAAAATCCTTATTTAAAAGCTCCTTGGAATTATAAAGGCATTACTTCTCTTGTTTCTATTCCGAGTAATGTAGTAGATTGGATATTGATAATGAGTAGAAGTGCCGAGGGCAGAATACAAGGACAGTCAGTTGGATTTGTAGGAAAAGATGGACAATTATTAGATGTTTATGGCAACCCCGGTATTCCTTTAGTTGGAGCAAATGGCCAACATATTTCTATCCATCATAGAGGGCATATGGCAATCATGACTTCCCTACCATTTCAGGTAGGTAATGTAATAGATGTTACTAGCACAACTGCATCTGTTATGGGCAATAGTCAACTCAAACAAATTGGAAAAGTATATGCCTTACATGCTGGCGATTATGACTCCAATGGGGTAATCAATAATATGGATTACAATCATTGGGTAAGCAATAGTTCTAAAATCAACTTATATATCCCTTCTGATGGGGATGGAAATGGGGTCATTAATAATAAAGATTACAACCTTTGGATAGCTAATCGTTCAAAAATTGGGCATTTGCCACTGCATTATTAAGGATAGAAAATTCCAAATTCCAAGCCCCAAATTCGAAAAATGGATAGTGTAAGTGATTGGAATACAGAATTTTTGATCCAAAAAAAATTACCCTTTCCTATTTCGAGCGACTACCAAAAAACCAATAATTAACAAAACAGCAGCGCCTCCCCAAAGCCACCAATTGGTACTAGAGGTACTTCCTCCATTGGAAGAAGTAGGTTGGGAAGAAGTCTTTTTAGAAAGTGCTTTTACAATCACATCCGTATTGTATTTCAGCATGTCAATATAAGAAGGGGCAGGGCTATCTTTATCGCCAATAGAATCTGCAAATAATTCCCCTCCGATTTCTATATCATTATCTTGAGCAAGTTGTTTTAATAGTTTCGGATTGACCGTACTTTCAACAAAAACAGCGGGCACACCGCTCTCCTTGATTACTTTATTGAGTCTCATCACATCTGAGGTTTGCACTTCTGCATCCGTAGAAGTACCTAAAATCGCCTCTAGTCGAATACCATATTTCTGACCATAATATTGAAAAGCATCATGGGACGTAATCAATACTCGTTGATTAGCTGGAATCGTTTGAATTTTTGTTTGGATGTATTGATCTAACTCCTCCAATTGCTTTTTATACACGCCGTAATTAAATTCAAAAGTCTCTGCATATTCAGGCGCTAAAGCAACTAACGCATCTTTGATGTTCTTAGTATAAGTCAAACCCAATTCCGCATCCATCCAAGCATGTGGGTCCGCCGAGTTGTTGTAGGTGGCACTTTCGATAGGCGCAATACCTTTTGTTACCAAAACCGTTGAGGCTTTCGTTCCAGAATTCTCTACTAATTCCGTCAACCATCCTTCAAAGGTTAATCCATTCATTAACACCAAATCTGCTCCATTTACTAGTTGGGCATCTTTGGGAGTTGGTTCATACAAATGTGGATCGCCTCCTATCGGTACAATCATTTTCACCTCTACTTCTCCGCCAGCAATATTTTCCGCCATATCGGCTATCATGGAAGCAGTGGCTACGACTAGTTTTTTATCTTGAGCAGAGAGATAGAGAAAAGAAAGGAGTAGGAAAGATATGGTTACTATTTTTTTCATTGTTATGCGTTTGTATTGATTCTGATTCGCATAACAAAAGTAAACATATTTAGATTAATCTAAAAATATTTTAAAACAAGTCTAAATTCATTGTATTCCAGAGGCAAGAATACGATACAACACATGTGGGCGAAGCGGGTGATCTATCGCTAATTTAGGGTGCTCAAAAACACCAACTTTAGACATCCCAATTTTTTGCATGACTCGTTCAGAACGATTATTGGCAGTCGAAGTAAAAGAGTAAATTTCTTTGAATTGTAGTTCTTCAAATCCATACGCTAAGCAACGTTTAGCGCCTTCCGTCGCATAGCCTTTCCCCCAAGCCGCTTTCTTTAATCGCCAGCCAATTTCTGTGCAAGGTGTAAAGTCCACCTCCATCGTATTCCATGCCATCCCAATGAAGCCAATGAATTCTTGTGTCTCCAATACCTCCACTGCATACCAACAAAATCCATGTTCTTGAAAATTCTCTGCTACTTTTTGAAAAAATGCTTTGGTTTCTGCTAACGATTGAGTGCTTGGAAAAAACTCCATGACTTCAGGATCGGCATTTAAGGCAGCCATCGGTGCTATATCTTGTTCTCGCCAAGTGCGAAAACCCAAGCGTTCGGATTGAAATAAATAAGTATCTGTCATAGCGTTAAACAAAATCTTCTTCGCTATTCTCCATGGAGGATTTATCATATTTCTTAAATCCACTATTCAAGAAACCTTCAAAGGCATCTTGTATCCGAAGAAAAGCGAGCATATCATGCTTCAAAATCGTATCGTCATCTTTCAACCCCAACTCTTTTGCTTTTTTAATGGCTTCAAATCCTTCTTCGACTTTTTCTAAAATAGAATAGGCACAAGCCATATGGAAGTAGATTTCAGGATCTTGTGGATCCAATTCCAATGCCTTTTTAAAATCTACTAATGCTTCTTCCAATTCATATTCTCTCAGTTTGGAAAGACCGTCCCGCTTCGCCTGATTATTTTTAGGTCGCCGTTTTATTGGATTATTATTGCCCCGACTAGGAACTGTTATATTTCGTTTTATCAATTCTCCATTCCGCCGCAAATCCAAATATACTTGGTAAGAGGGATCGGCTTTGGAGGTAAGGACATAGCGCACGGTATGTCCATTTTCAATAACCGTAAAATAATGATGCGCTCCCCAAACAGACGACTTTCTAGAAACAATTTGTCCATTCACCACTACGGTTTCTTCTCCTAACCAATTATTATGAAATTCAATAAAGGTTTTACCGACTATGATTTTTTGATAATGCATTTTT
>CALJIQ010000263.1 GCA_937973995.1 uncultured Saprospiraceae bacterium | reverse complement strand
TAGCACGTTCCAAGTGACGATTTTAAATGTAACTGGACAAGTGATGAGAAGCTTCCGTAATGTAACTGGAGATCAGTTACAAGTGACGAAAGACGATTTGATCTCTGGTATGTATTTCCTAAACTTCCGTGATGAAGTGGGCAATACGGGTACTTTGAAATTGATGGTGGAGTAGGTTAGTAACTAATATTATACAGGAGCGGTTAGAAGTTTGACAGAAATTATTTTCTATCAAATTTCTAACCGCTATTTTAAAAAATGCTCCATTAAATTCTTATACACCAAATCCACAGGCAAGCCCATAATATTAGCATAAGTCCCTTCAATTTTAGTAATCTTACACAATCCAATCCACTCTTGAATAGCATAAGCACCCGCCTTGTCATACGGTTGATAAGTATCCACATAATACTCGATTTCAGCAGCACTAATGGACGCAAAAAACACATTCGACTGTCCTGCAAAAACCATTTGCTTATCCTTAGATAACAAACAGACACCTGTGATGACCTCATGCATTTTCCCAGAGAGGGTCGTGAGGATGCGTATCGCATCTGCGCGATCTTTCGGCTTTTCATAAATCAGCCCTTCTTGTATAACAATCGTATCTGCCGCTATTAAAATGGTTTCTTTTTGAAGAAATGCTTGACAGGCCATTGCCTTTTTTTCGGCCAGAAAGGTGGGGACTTGTTGGGGTGGTAACTGAGCAGGGTAGGACTCTTCTGTATCCTTTGTTTGTATAGAAAATTCAAATCCTGCCTGACTTAATAATTGACTTCTTCTTGGCGACTTAGAGGCAAGAATCAAGGGGCGATTCCATTTCATTGGTTTTGATTTTTATGTTTTTTGGGCGGTCCATCGGTCGCCAGCCATTTTCGTTTGATCCGTAATACTTTTTCAATAACATCTCTCACACAACCTTCTCCGCCGTTGAAAGGAGAGACATATAAAGCAATTTCCTTTACTTCTGGCACTGCTGTTTTTGGACAGGTAGGCATACCGACTCTGCGCATGACTTGGTAATCAGGCAAGTCATCTCCCATATATAATACCTCTTCATCTTCCAATTCGTATAAGTTGATAAATTCGATATAATCCTCTTTCTTGTCTCTGGATAAATGGAAAATATTGGTGATACCCATGTCCTTAAAAATAGGGGAGATATGCCCTAAATTACCACCTGAAATAATGGCCACTTCATACCCTTGTTCCTTTGCGATGCGGAGCGCCGTCAAATCCTTTTGATGTAATTGCCGCATAATCTGCCCGTTTTCAAACACAAAAATGTGTTGGTTGCACAACACGCCATCCACATCGAATACAAAGGCTTTTATCTTTCTAAATTTTTCTATGTTGTTCATTATTCTGGATGCTGTTGATGTTATAGATGCTGGATGCCGTTTTTCCTAAGTTACAGTAGCATCTAGAATTAGACATTGCGCAAAGCTAATTCCAAATCCTTTATCAAATCATCTACATCTTCAATGCCGACACTTAATCTGATTAAGGAATCTGTAAGTCCCACTTTTAATCGCTCTTTCCTAGGAATAGAAGCGTGGGTCATGCTGGCGGGATGACCGATTAAAGACTCCACGCCACCGAGGGATTCTGCTAAGATAAAAAGATGCGTACTGCTTAGAATTTTAAGCGCATCCGTATGATTCCCTCCTTTAATATCAAAAGAAATCATTGCGCCAAAATCCCGCATTTGTGCTTTGGCTACTTTGTGATTGGGATGTTCTTTAAAACCAGGATAATTAACCTGACCTATCTTGGGGTGCTTTTTTAAATACTTCGCAATTTTAAACGCATTCTTGCAAGCTCGCTCTACTCTTAAATGGAGTGTTTTGATACCCCGCAATACCAAAAAACAATCTTGCGGCCCTGGCACGGCGCCTACTGCATTTTGCAAATAATGCAATTGATCCGCTAGTTCTTGGGTCTTTACAACCACTGCGCCCATAATTACATCGGAGTGTCCGCCCAAATATTTAGTAGCCGAGTGACAAACCATATCCGCTCCCAAATCTAGCGGATTTTGTAAGTAAGGGGAAGAGAAGGTGTTATCCACACAGATTAAAATATCTGCCGTAGCTTTTACGATTTTACAGATGGCTTTTATATCTATGATATTTAGCATAGGATTGGTGGGCGTTTCCAACCATACTAATTTAGTTTTTCTTTTTTTAAGGTATTTTTTAATATTTTCTGGTTGGTTCAGATCTATGAAATGGGCTTTTATTCCATAGGGTTCAAATACGGTTTTGATTAATCGATAAGAACCACCATACAAATCATTTGAGGCAATGATTTCATCTCCCGGTTTTAGCAATTTTAATATCGCATCCATAGCCGCTAAGCCACTGGCGAAACATATCGCATCCTGCCCATTCTCCAGAGCAGTTAGGTTCTTCTCTAAGGCGGACCTAGTGGGATTATGCGTACGGGCATATTCATATCCCTTGTGCTTGCCCGGTGCTTCCTGCGCATAGGTAGAGGTCTGATAAATAGGAGTCATGACTGCCCCCGTTTGCGGATCTGGTTCTATGCCTGCATGGATTACCTTTGTTCCGAATTTCATTATGTGTTGATTGTTTAGTTATGTTCTTTGATAAATCTTGTGAAATGAAGGAAATTAGCCAATCAGATTGGCATCGAGCCAATCTGATTGGCACAAGGTTTTTTAAAGGGGCAAGTCAGGCAGAGCCTGACTTGCCCCTTTAAAAAACCTTGTTTCCCTGAAATGGACTCGATGTCCATTTCAGGGAAGGTATCAAGAGATTTGTCAAAGAACCTTTACTCTTTATTGCTTACTGAGTCATGAACTAGTGGTTTAAAAAAGTAACCAATATATAAAATTCTATTCCCTGCAAACTTACCAATTTAAAGTTCAAGATTTACCATGCCTAATTTCTTACAACAATTCCTTTAACGCTCCAACCAAACTATTCACATGATTCTTAGTACAGCTTTCGCCCATGATCCCTATACGCCATATTTTGCCCGCAAAAGCGCCTAAGCCACCGCCTACTTCTATATTGTATTCATGCAATAAGGTACTACGTAATTGTGCTTCATTTACACCTTTGGGTAAGAAAACAGCATTGAGATTAGGGAGTCTATATTTTTTTGAAACTAGGTATTTAAACCCTAGACCTTCCAATTGCCCCTTCATATATTCGTGTACTGCTTGGTGCCGTTTCCATCTGTTTTCCAAGCCTTCTTCTAGTACAATACTTAATGCTTCTCTTAAGGCATATACGCTAGAGACGGGTGCCGTATGATGGTAGGCCCGCTTCTTACCTGCCCAATAATTTTTGACTAAACTCATATCTAAAAACCAACTTTGTACTTTGGTTTTTCGATTATCCAACACTTTTACTGCTCGATTAGAAAAACTAACAGGAGATAGCCCAGGTGGCGCACTCAAATTCTTTTGGGTCCCTGTATAAATGGCATCTATATTCCAATCATCAACTCGCAATTCCACGCCGCAATAAGAGGTAACTGCATCCACCATTAGGAGACCGCCAGCATTATGGATCAAATCGCTTATTTCTTCTAAGGGTTGTCGAACGCCTGTGGAAGTTTCTGCATGAACGATGGCTAATAGCTTAGGTTTAGGGCATTTTTTTAATGCTCTTTTGACCATAGCAGGGGTGATGATTTTTCCCCATTCCACCTCGACTTTATGGACGGTGGCTCCACATCGATCCGCTATTTCTGCCATTCGTCCGCCGAACACGCCATTGATACAAATGATGCATTCATCGCCCGGTTCTAATAAATTTACCAAGCAAGTTTCCATGCCCGCCGAACCAGGGGCTGAAACCACAAAAGTCAAATGATTCTTGGTCAAAAAGGTCTGTTGGACCATCTTCTTTACCTCATCCATGATCCCTACAAAATCAGGATCAAGGTGACCAATTAGGGGAGTGGACATCGCCTTTAATACTCTGGGATGTGCATCTGATGGTCCGGGGCCCATCAACATTCTTGTACTTGGGTTGAGTAGGTTTTTCATTTTTAATTCTAACTATTTGGTTAACCACATTACTTATCTCCCGCAAAGTTTCACAAAGGACACGCAAAGTAGCGCAAAGGTCTAACTTAGCGGGACTTAGCGAAACCTTTGCGAGACTCTGCGGGAAACAGAAATTGGGTAATGTACTACTTACCGAACTTTTAATGTGACCTAATGTGGTTTAAAAACTATTCAATTACCTCCTTTCTCAATTCAATCATCACCTCCAATATCTGACAAGCCGCTTTAGAAATAACCGTCCCAGGCCCAAAGACCCCAATCACACCGGCCTCAAAAAGAAAGTTATAATCTTGGGGCGGAATCACTCCACCCGTAATCACTACAATATCTGGTCGACCTAAGTCCTTTAATGCCTGAATGGCTTTAGGTACTAAAGTTTTATGACCAGCCGCTAAAGAAGAGATGCCCAATATATGAACATCATTTTCAGCCGCTTGTCGAGCCGCCTCTTCTGGTGTTTGGAAGAGCGGGCCAACATCCACATCAAAGCCTAAATCTGCAAAACTAGTGGCGATTACTTTAGCCCCTCGATCATGTCCATCTTGCCCTAATTTGGCGACCATGATTCTTGGCCGACGACCTTCTAATTTTGCAAATTCATTCGATAAGGTTCTTGCCTTTTGAAAGGTTGCATCTTTTGCAATGGCAGTTGCGTAGGCCCCTTGTATTAATTGGGTCGTGGCTTTATAGCGACCAAAGGATTTTTCCATAGCCAAAGATATTTCTCCTAAAGTGGCTCGGTGTCTAGCGGCTTCAATCGCAGCGGTTAATAAATTACCTTCCGTAGCTGCTACTTGTTCTAGATTTTGTAAGGCGGCTTGAACGGCTGCTGCATCTCTACTTTGTTTGATCGCATTGATTTGATCCACTTGTGCTGTTCGAACGGCACTATTATCTACTTCCAAGGTGTCTAGCTGTTGCTGTTCTTCTACTTGGAAAATATTGACTCCAATAATTTTATCTAATCCACTATCAATTCTGGCTTGTTTTTTAGCGGCGGCTTCTTCGATACGTAATTTAGGCAAGCCATTTTCAATGGCTTTTGCCATGCCGCCTAATTCTTCGATTTCCTCTATTAATGCCCAAGCTTTTTGAGCAATTTCGTGGGTTAAGTATTCCACATAATAAGAACCTCCCCAAGGATCAACCACCTTTGTAATATCCGTTTCTTGCTGCAAATACTTTTGGGTGTCCCTTGCAATCTTAGCAGAAAAATCAGTCGGTAGCGCAATGGCTTCATCGAGTGAATTCGTATGTAAGGATTGTGTACCTCCAAAGATCGCCGCCATAGCCTCTATCGTTGTTCTGGCAATATTATTAAAAGGATCTTGCGCTGTTAAACTCCATCCTGATGTCTGACAATGCGTTCTTAATGCTAAAGATTTTGGATTTGTTGGATTAAATTGTTGAACGATTTTTGACCATAACATTCGGGCAGCTCGCATCTTGGCAATCTCCATAAAATGATTCATCCCAATGCCCCAAAAGAAGGATAAACGGGGAGCGAAATCATCTATTTTTAGACCTGCTTTTAAGCCTGTTCTAATATATTCCAAGCCATCCGCCAAAGTATAAGCCAATTCAATATCCGCAGAAGCCCCTGCTTCGTGCATATGATAGCCACTGATACTAATGGAGTTGAATTTAGGGATATGCTTGGCAGTATATTCAAAAATATCCCCAATAATTCGCATGGACGGTTGCGGTGGGTAAATATAAGTATTCCGCACCATAAACTCCTTCAAAATATCATTCTGAATCGTGCCACTTAATTGTTCTTTGGAAACCCCTTGTTCCTCTGCGGCAACTATATAAAATGCCATAATGGGAATGACCGCTCCATTCATGGTCATAGAGACCGACATCTTATCCAACGGAATTTGGTCAAATAAAACCTTCATGTCTTCCACCGTATCAATCGCTACACCTGCCATCCCTACATCTCCCGTTACCCTTGGATGATCAGAATCATAACCTCGGTGCGTCGCCAAATCAAAAGCTACGGATAAGCCCTTTTGCCCTTGCGCTAAGTTCCTTCTATAAAAAGCATTACTTTTTTCTGCTGTAGAGAACCCTGCATACTGCCGAATCGTCCACGGGCGACCTGCATACATGGAGCTATAAGGTCCACGCAAATAGGGTGGAAGACCTGCTACAAAGTCTAGGTGTGGAAGGCTTTTAGTATCCGCCGCGCTGAAGACATTTTTAATGTCTATCCCTTCTGGGCTAGTAGCAAGTACTTCTCCTTTCGCCGTTTTTGTGCGGTTTTTTTTGTAAGGTATATTTTTAAAATCTGGTTTTTTCATTTATACTTTAACTAAGATTAATTTTACTCAGTTATAAAATTCTTGTGATATTTTTTTTGTTCTATACTGAACACGGGATAAATATCCGATTTTCCAATACTGTTTATTTGTTGAATTGTTGAACTGTTTATCCAAGTATAGTTTGTAAACGAATAAACAGTTAAATAAATAAACGATTCAAGCATTTTCGGTAATTTATCCCG
>CALJIQ010000262.1 GCA_937973995.1 uncultured Saprospiraceae bacterium | reverse complement strand
TAAGCTTCTGAACCCGAAGGGATGGGATGCCAAGTGACGGGTTTTACAAAAAGTGTATAGTAATTTTCGATTCCATACAACGAATCTTATTATTCATTATCCAAAACGAAACCCTTCTTGCTTGTCTTGAGGGGTTTTTGTTTTATAGAAGGGGTAGAATTGTATAGATGCATTACTAATTTTTGAAACAACTTATCTGGCCTATAGGGTTTGGTAACAATATCTGTAAAGTGCTTTGAAAATAGGCTATCCACCATTTTATTTGCAACAGAAGCGGTTACCGCTATAATAGGAATATGCTTCCTATTAGGTAATTGGCGGATAAGTTCGGTTGCCTCAATTCCGTTCATGATGGGCATCTCTAAATCCATCATTATTAAATCAAAATTTTGGTCCTTTACTTTTTCTACAGCCACCTGCCCATTTTCTGCTAATACTACCTTTGTTTTCCATTTCTTTAAAAACTTCATGGCAACTAACTGATTCACCTTATTGTCTTCGACTAGTAAGATTCTTGCCCCTGCTAGGGCTTCTTTATTAATGGGGCGAACTAATGGCTGAGTTGCTGATTGACTACCTTTAATTTGTTTTTTGAAAGAGACGGTAAAAAAGAAGGTAGATCCTTTATCAACCGTACTGGTCACTTTAATTTTGCTATCTAATAACTGGAGTATTTCTTTAACGACGGAGAGACCAATACCAACCCCTCCGTAGCTTCTACTCAAACTAGTCTCCCCCTGAATAAAGCGATCAAAAATTCGATCAAGTAAATGTGGTTCGATACCGATCCCAGAATCTTGAATCTCAAAATAAATACTAGCACTATCACTAGTTTCCTTATTTAAAGAGGCAATTATTTTTACAAATCCTGATGGCGTAAATTTTAAAGCATTTTGAACTAAGTTACTTAACACCTGAAACAACTTAACTTCATCCCCTACTAAGTGCGTAGGGATACCAGGGTCAACTTGTATATCAATAGTTATTTTAGGATTTTTTTTGATGGATTGGGTGGTCTTCAAAAGTGTCTCTAGCAAGGGGGACAAAGAAAAAAGATGATTATCTAATTGTAACTGACCCGCCTCCACCATACTCACACTGGTAATCCCTTTTATGATTTTTAATAAATTATCTGCTGCGTAAAGCAGGGTCTTTAAATCTTCTTTTTGCTCAATCCGATTTTCTTTCTCTAGCAGATTATGCCCCAAAGCTACTACTGCATTTAAAGGAGTTCTAAGTTCATGGCTAACGGTGGACATGAAATTATTTTTCAGCTCATTTTGTTTCTCTGCTTCTACTTTTGCTTTTTCTCTTAGTTGTTCTATTTCTTTTGCCTTGGTAATATTTCTAGCGACACAGAAAGATTGGATTCGTTTTCCAGTAGCATTAAATATCATTTTTGTTTTCTGGTCGATCCATATTTTTTTGCCAGTTTTAGTAACGATTCGAAATTGCTGGTGAGAGATTTCTTGTTGCGTTGCTATTTGATTTTTTAAGAATTCTTGTAACTCCTTTGCAAATTCTTGGTCTAATAAACTATTGGCACTTTTGCCAATTATAGCCTTTCGTTCATATCCAGTGGTTTCTAAAAAAGCAGGATTTACATAGAAGAATTTACCGGTAGCATCTACTTTGAATATCATGTCAGCTGCTTCTTCAATTAATTCTCTGTATTCTCTTTCGCTTTCTGTTTTTTGACTGATTAAATGGACTTGTTCTTCTAATAATTTCGTCGTTATCTTTTCTGCTACCTCTCTACTATTTAAAAACTCTTTTGCAATCACTACTAAAAATATTACTGGTAATCCTACTCTAAAGGGATACATGACTAACCTTTTGAGTCCTGTTAATTCGCTATTCCCTAAAAGTCCTAAATCTAGGTAAATAGTGGTATTAAAAAAAGCGATTATTCCTAACGAAAACACTGTGTAAAATATGCCCCAACCTAAATCTAAGACGAAGGTAGCCGACAAGATAATAATCAGATACCATAAGACAATTCCAAGACCTTCTGCATTGCCAATGACGACATGTATATGTGCAATACATACGAAAGCTCCTAACAATAGAATTTTTGTCGGTAAGTAAACCGACCCCGTATATTTGATGATAAATGGAGTGAGTATATTGAGCACCAAGAATAGACAAACTGCTACAAAAACATAGCTTGATAGATTCACTACATGAAATAACATAGAACCTATAAACAATAGATATAGTAAGCAGAGCTTTAGGACAAACTTTACTTTTATCTGTTCTCTGTAGTCTCCAATTCCTTGCAGAATATCTTGCAAAAAATAAGTAGATAGTTCTCGTGCTAATAGAAAAACTCCTATTAATTGATGTAAGGGCATATTTAGTGATTAGACTAAAAAGGGAGTAGACTTTATCTAGTCATTTAAGTAGACTTGAACAATTGGTTAGAAGGAATGATATCTAACCAATGATCAACTTAAAGTTTATTGACTCTCTATCTTAGGGGATGAATTGTTTACACCTTGTAAGGTGTAAAAAAGTATAACAGTTGGTGAGTGGAGAAAAGATATACGGAATAAATGTTAAATCTGTGATAAAGATTCTGGAACAAAAAATATGCCTGAAAAAAATGGGTGATTTAAAATTGTACAGGCTTGGTGATGTATGTCAGTTTTAAGAGTGTAAAATGTAATTGATCTATTTTAAATGTTTAAAAAGCATATCTTCTTTTTCGTAAATAATTATAAGCCAACCCAAAAAGGAGTAGAAAGAGTAAGGGTAACCCAATATTGATGAGTTGCCATTTTGTTTTCTCTTGTTCTGCCCGTACTTGGTCCAATAAACGTAATTTCACTTCTCTGGTTCTGGCAGCAATGACCCCCTCCGTGTCCATTAGGTATTCAAGCGCATTGATTAAAAAGTCCTTATTGGCAAAGGCAAATTTCTCATAAGGATTGTACCCACAACGCCCATAACTGTTGGTAGCTGGATTTGCTGGGTTTTTGATAATGTCCCCATCGGCTACTACTAACATTTTGGTAGGTACACTTTCTGTTTTAAATTCTTGCCCTAATTCCTTCCATACCTCCAACGTGCTGGCTGTCGCACGATTTTTATAATGAGCAGGAAAAGTGCCCTCCAACATCAGTGCTAATGGTTGTTCTCCTTTATTGAATTGTTCTACTTCGGGTTTGTACTTTAGAATTTCAAAATTCAAACGGACAGGAAAATATTGTAGGCGACTATTCTTAGAAGAATTGATTAGAAATGTTTTTTTAATAGGCGTTTTAGTGCGTATAGAATCTACGGTATGTGGAAAGCGTAAGTTCACCATTCCCGTACTTTTGGTGATGGGATGTTCTGTGTTGCCACTAGCTACTAGATGATAATACCAAGGGACTAATTTTTGAGATCCTCGCTCATCTATTACTTGCGGTATCCTTGTATTTTTCAAGTCTAATACTAAGTTATTATTGATTCTAGCACCATAATTGAATAACATATCCGCTACATTTAATAAATCGTCTGAGTAAGGTAGCGGTACATATTGATTCTGTTGCCGCATAGAGTCTAAACTCACATTTAAGGCATCTATTAGCCACATCACCTTTCCACCACTCATGATGTATTGATCTATTTTGAATTTATCCTTTTCGCTAAAAACGGTTCTAGGTTTAGCAATTATTAATACGGCTATTTCTGGATGAATATACACTACGCTATCTAAATCTAAGAAGCCCACATCGTAAAAGGGTAGGAGGGATTCTGAAAAGTCTCTTACTTCTAGCGGGCTGAGTTCTTCATGCCCTTTCGTAAAAGCAATGGCAGGTTTTCTAGTGATTTGTAATTTTTGAATCGCATTTGCCAGCTTATATTCTAATAATCCGACTGCATTATTTAAGGCTACTTCTGAAGGCACTCCAGGTACATCTTCTCCTAGAATATCCACTGGAATACTACGACCTTTATAATGCAAGATCGCATAAGGATAAATCAAGACTTGCTTGCGTTCATCGCCCGCCTCAATGAACAAATTTTTCGCACGGATACCGTCTTTTTTTAACTGCTCTCTTCTAGCGTTTATCTCTTCAATAGTTCCCCTTGAAGGGTCTTCAAATTCGTATTCAATATAACTAGAGACACTTCTGAAATCAATGAGCATGTCTTGTGTCGCACGTTGCAATCGTTTAAAGCCTGCTGGAAAATCTCCCTCCAACAACACTTGAACAAAGACTTTATCGTCTAATTTTTGTAATAAATTAGTAGTCGGTTGGGTAAGGGTAAAGCGTTTTTCTTCCGTCAAATCCAAGTAGGACGAAAAATTACAACCCAATACATTTAAGCAGATGGCAATGCCGATTACCAAGGCAAGATTTATAAGCGATTTTGTCAATTGTTTCGAGTTTCGAGTTTCGAGTTTCGGGTGAACGAGTTGCAAGCATCATGTATGCAACCCGTTCACCCGCAACTCGCTCGCTCACCATTTTCGACTTTCCAAGGCGACTTGTGCGCCCATTAAAAAAACGCCGATTAAGGAAAAAAAGTAAATTATATCTCTGAGATCAATTACCCCTCTGCTAATAGAAGCATAGTGATGATCTATTCCAATCATTTGTACAATATCATCTGTTTTGCCAAAGAAAATAGGTAGCCGACTAATCAAATCAAATCCCCAATAAAAAACAAAACAAAGAAATACCGCTAGTAAAAAAGCGACGATTTGGTTGTTGGTTAAGGAAGAGGCTAGTAAACCAATCGCAACGAATACCCCCGCTAATAAGGCTAACCCAAGATAAGATCCGATGATTGCCCCTGCATCTAAATTTCCTTTGGGGGCACCTAGGTCATGGATCGTATAATAATAGAGTAGGGTAGGAAGTAAGGCAAAAAGAACTAATAGCCAACAGGCAAAATACTTCCCCAATACAATTTGCCAATCCTTCAACGGACGAGTGACCAATAGTTCAATCGTGCCTGTTTGTTTTTCTTCTGCAAAAGAACGCATGGTAATTGCTGGGATCAGGAACATGAAAATCACGGGGGCTAATTCAAATAATTGATCTAAGCTAGCATACTTATACTCTAGTAAACTATAATCTGGAAATACCCATAGCATTAATCCCATAAACAGCAAAAACACCCCAATGACAATATAGCCAATGAGGGAACTGAAAAAGGTATTGATTTCTTTATAAAAGATGCTGTACATGTGTTACGGGTTACGAGTTGTGGGTTGTGGGTTTTTTAACTTGACTTCATTTCGGTCATCATATAAAAGCAACGTTTTAAACAAACGCTCTTCTGCTTTTTTCGCACCTAAACTCTTTAAAGCTGATACTAAATCTATTTCGTCCTCTATCCAATTAAGTACATTCTCGTAAGTAAAATCTGTGATTTGCCCAGTCTCAAAACGAAGCATTTTTTCTTTTAGTACCGCTACTTCTCTACGAATCGTGGCTTTGCGAAATGGCTTACCTGTATAGGGATTATAGGCTGCAAAAGGGATGTCTTTTGTTTCTTTATCATTGTAAAAAAAATAGCAGATATTGCCTCGTACTTCCATTTTGGCAAAGGTGCGTAAGCCTTCCACCGATTTATTTAACTCTACGCTCACATACGGCACGCCTTTCAAGCCGATGCCCCAAATACTATCTAAGGGTAAGTATTCATTCGTACCGATTAATCGAATATATTCTACTCGAACTTCTTCTGATTGGGGATTTTGAAAATAAGCGGCTTTTATTTCGTCTCCTCCATAACTAGGTTGATTGGCTTGGAAATCCTCATAGGTGAGATATACACCACTTTTGAATTGTAAACTTTGGGTTAGGAAAGGCTGTGCTAAAAGGTAGTTCATGGATAAACCTCCGAGAAAAATAAATCCTAGTATGATCGTTTTCCAGTACATTTACTAATATCTGTGGTTTTTAGTAATGTTCGTTTTCGTTTGTTTTGAGAACTTAGTGAGTTGGCATAAAAGAAGGGCAAGAGTTCTTAAAACCTATTGGCTTTAAGAACTTTTGCTCCATTTCAATCCCTCTCACGAAGTTCTCAAAGCTAAGTTTATTGTAAATTTCAAAAGTTTTTAAAACTTTTGAAATATGTTTCTCGAAAATACCTATGAGACATCCTCTATTTAGTCAATTGTTGAAAAACATCCTCCACACTATACATTTCTTTTTTCATTTCCAAAAGCGTCAATTTATGCGTAACAGCAAAATTGAAAATAGTAGCCCTTATATCTTTGGCAGACGAGGTATGTAATTGCCAACGATTATCACTGAGTTGCTTTACTTTACTAATATTAGGAATTTTATTTAGCAAATTAACAGAAGTAGTTTCAGCAAATTCCACGCTAATAAGGGTTTCGCCTGCTACTCGCTGTTGTAAGGTGCTTATGCTATCATTCGCCACTAGTTTTCCTTTATTGATGATAATAACCTGATCGCAAATCGCTTGTACTTCTTGCATGATATGGGTGGAGAAAATAACGGTTTTTTCCTCTCCCAATTGCTTGATTAAACTCCTGATTTCGGCTAGTTGATTGGGGTCCAATCCAGAGGTTGGTTCATCCAAAATAAGCACTTCTGGATTGTGAAGCATCGCTTGTGCCAAGCCTACTCTTTGGCGATAGCCTTTGGAAAGGGTGCCAATAATCTTGTGTTGTTCTCTTGTTAAACCCGTTTGTTCTATCATCTCAGCTACCCGCTGTTTTTTATTTTTTATACCATGTAATCCTGCGACAAAGCCAAGATACTCTTTGACGTATAGATCTTTATACAGCGGATTGTGTTCCGGCAAGTACCCAATTCGTTTGCGGACCTCCATAGGGTCATTTTCCACATCAAAACCACCCACACTGACCTTCCCTTCCGTCTGCGGTAGAAAGCAAGTAATGATTTTCATAGTAGTCGTTTTCCCAGCCCCGTTAGGACCGAGGAAGCCCAAGATAGCACCTTGCTTTGCCTCAAAGCTAATATTATCCACTGCTTTTTGGCTACCGAATACTTTTGTTAATCCTTCTACTACTACAGACATAAATGGGTCGCTTAATTTTTATGGCTATTGATAAATCCCTATTTGCCGAGTTTGCGTCAGCAAGCGAGGTAAAAAGTAATGCTAAATTGAGAATTACTGTATGGTTTCTCCCATAAACGTATGACAAGATCAAAACAGTATTTGAAAATAAAATGGGCAATGCCAAAGGTAAGAAAATTTGCTTTTTGTTAAGACAGGAA
>CALJIQ010000261.1 GCA_937973995.1 uncultured Saprospiraceae bacterium | reverse complement strand
ATACATAGGTATTTATTTCTATTTATAAAAAAAAATAGTGATAATTGCTTCCTTAAAACCCTTGAAAGTGTTAGATGTTCAACTTTATATTTTCCCACATTGAACAAATCAATTATCCATCCTTTATAACTGATAAAGAGACAATGGTTGATCCACACAATTGTCTAATTCATTAACCACCAAAAATAAGTTATATGTATTCCGAAGCCACTTTTTATGCTGGAGGTCTTTTATCTTTTATTTCTTTCGCATGGGTTGCATACGAGGTTTGGAGTAACAACCATCGGCTAACCAAAACGAACAAAATTGTCTGGACAATTGCCGCTTTTTTCTTTAGTGTTCTCACCGCAATCGTCTATTATTTTTCGCAAAAAAGAAAAGAAGTAGTTGTATCGTAACTAACTTCAATACGCTACACTTCTATTGTAAATGTCAATTATGTAAATGGATAAACTCACTTTACAATTGCCTTTTACTAGTATAAATATTGTTAACCTAAATCTTAAAAAATGACAAGTAATTCAGAAATTATCGACGGCTTAAATGGCCTATTGACCAAAAATTATGATGCAGAAGCAGGGTACAAAAATGCGCTCCAAAACTCAGAGAGCCCAACACTAAAAACCTTCTTCAAGTCAAGAGCAGATCAACGCTATCAGTTTGGTCACGAGATCAAAGAACACATTAATAAATTAGGAGGCACTCCAAATAAAGGCACCAGCCTAACAGGCGACGCTCATCGAACTTGGATAGACTTCAAAACTGCTCTATCTTTCAATAAAGAAGAATCTATATTAGAAGAATGTGAAAGAGGGGAAGAAGCCTGCTTAGAGGAATACAACAATTTTCTGACTGAACACAGTTTACCTGCAGATATTAAAACTACGATCGCTAGTCAACGTGACAAAGTAGCAATTTCTTTAGAGAAAGTAGATATAATGGAGGATGTCGTAGAGAAATAATCAGATCAAATAGCTGTACAGTAGATTTCAGTAATCTCTTATCTTTTAATACACTGTAATAAGGTTTTCTTATGTTGTCAGCTGCTCCTCGTGGCTCGGGCAACGTCAATGGGCTTGGGGTGGCAATTTTATATGGCTGACTTAGCAGCTATATAAAATCATACCCCGAAATCTCCTCCACTAGGAAGCGTCGTCAGCCACCAAGCATTACATAAGACTCAACTAATACTCACGTTACAGTGTAATTTATTTTCAATTAAATATATTCTAAAATGAAAAAAATTGCGTGTTTATTTTCGTTATTATCTTTTGCTTTCCTTTGTGTAAATTGTGATGTTGAGCAAACAAAAGAAGCAAAAATGCCAGATGTGGATGTCACTATGGATGAGGGGCAATTACCCGCTTGGGATGTAGAATGGGCAGACATAGATGTAGGTACAACTACGAAAACGGTAAGTGTCCCAAAGATCAAAGTGGTGATGGAAGAAGAAGAAATCGAAGTGCCTTACATTGATGTTGACATGCCTGATGAGTATGGTGATAAAGAAGAATTAGTTTTGGTGAGTGAAGCAGAAGTAAGTGGCGAAACACATACTATAGAAATCATGGAAGTCATTGCAACAGGAAAAAGACTAAACGTCATTTCTGAATTGAAGCCAACAGGAAAAGACTTAGGAGAAGAGAGAATGAGAGTATCTGACAGAGTCGTTTTGATGGCACCAGACTTAGATGTCAAGCATTATATTATTGGTCAAAGACCACCTGGTATCTTTAACATTCAGTACACTTATGTAAACGATAGAGCACAAGCGATGAAGCGTATTGAGAATGGTACGTCGATTTATAAAAGACCTAGTGCGCTCTCATATAAATAGTGGTCTAACTACTCAACTACTTGTGGTGAGCTAGTGTTCATCACCAAGTGGAATATTCAACTCATTTATTAACCTTACAATTTTTATTATGGTACGTTATGCATTGTATTTTTTCATCATTGCTTTGATCGCAGGTTTCCTCGGATTTGGGGGAGTAGCAGGTGCAGCAGCAGGAATTGCAAAAATCATTTTCTATATCTTTTTAGTACTCTTAGTTGTCTCTTTAATCCAACGACTGGTATCCAAGGTCTAATCTACCTCTAATACTTTCTTTACCTATTTCATGATACCTAGATACCTCCCTGACATTCAAAAAAAGTAGGGTAGAGAAAACAAGAATTATACGTCTCCCGATTTCAGTCTTGCCTATCCATCCTTATAGATGGATAGGCATTTTTTATGATCCGTTGTTGACAATATCAAATAGTCAAGTAAGATTTTTATGAAAGATCATTTATTATTCATGGCTAGTTTAGGTATCTTTCTTCTATTTAGCTTGGGCATTTACCTATACTGATTTGATCGAGTAGAAACAAGCATTGTCTGCAATTACTTCCTTGGTCGTCCTACTGTTCAGCATATTTTACTCTCTATTTATTCATGTTCTTTTTTCAGTGAAAAAAAAGAACCAAAAATTCTTTTTGCTCCAGCTCTTTGTGCCACTGGCACAAGCAAACGCTAGGCAGCAAATGCTCAACTCAAAGCTATCACCCACATCCCAATGCTGCGACAGGCATCCGCCACCCAGTGCAACTTGTTCCTGAATGTTGACAAAACAATGCGTTTTTGTGTTCGCAAGACTTGTCAACGTCTAGGCGGGTTGGCAATGGCAGAATACGTGGGGGCGGGTGCCTGCTTTGCGCAGAACATTTATTCTGCCTTGTTTTTTTGGTACTTTTTTAACAAGAAAAAAGTACATGGTAGAATAGCAAGTCATACTATGCTGAATAGTAACACTGTTTATTCGTTTACAAGCTATACTTAGATAAACAGTTCAACAAATAAACAATTAAACAGTGTTGTAAAATCACTTTTTTATCCCGGTCCAAGTATATTTAAAAGGAAGTATATTGAAGAGTAAAGTATTCTTTCTGGGAAGTAATTAATTAATGATGCGAATCGCTAGTTAAAAATCACTACTGGTTTTCAGTGGATTAGAGTCTAAATCATGGTGATTTTTAAAATCACCATGATTTAAGTCACTGATTATCAATGACGAACAAATTTGAATTGGCGATTCGCATTAATGGTAAACAAATACGAAAAATATTAATGAAGATATTGTTTTGTCCTAAATTGAACGGTCTTAAGATAATCTTTAGGTAATACACCATAGCGCTCTTTAAACCTCTTAGCAAAATGACTCTGATTAATATAACCTACCTCATTAGCTGCTTCTCTCACAGATTTTCCGTTTAATAATAGAATGGAAGAAACTTCCATGCGTTCATTCCTTAGATAATTATTAATCGTAGTTTCATATATTTTCTTGAAACCTTGTTTTAATTTTTGACGATTTATGCCTACTATTTTGGAAAGCTCTTCTATGGTTGGTGGATTCGTCAAGTCCTTTATTAAAACTTCTTTTGCCTTTTTAATTTTTTCTAGATCTGCTTTTCGAAGAGCTACATTGCCTGATGGTTGTATTAAATCATCATTGTATTGCTTGATTTGTTTAGAAAATAATTCTAATGCCTTTCCTTCTAATAAAATACTCCGCACTAAACCCGTATGGTTATCTCCCATTATTTTTTGGATACAGGTAGCGATAGAGATATTATAATTACTTTGATAGAAAAAAGATCGTTCTGCCTTTTCATCAAGGAATATGTCTTTTAATTCTTTAGGCATTTGCTCAACGGCACAATCAATTTTCTTACTATAAATTTTACGATCTACCAATAACATGGTAAACAAAATTTCTACATCTTTGCCAATTTTAATAATTTGAGAGCTACCGGCAGAATGAGCCGTTATGGTTCCTTGCAGTGGGTTCATTCTATATTGAATCCGATTCTTGTGCAGACAATGTTTGATAATTCCCTTTACTAAAAAATTGAATTGAAGCGGAGAGGGAAAGTCATTCTCAAAATCTAACAACCAATTATTCTTTAACTTACAATTGAATATCAGAAGTTCAATTCCTTCGCTAAAACTAAACCCGACTATTTTTCCAGTTCCTACATTTTTAGGCAATTCAACGATTTCTTCTAGACAATCATTCTTGGAGGAACTGCCCATTTGAAGGGCAATATTTTTAACGATTCCTTGAGCATCATATTTGTTTATCTTAACAGTCATACTTGAGTTGTTAATTTAGAACAGCGATTGATAGTGTGACATCATTAAGCTCTATTAAAAGAAGTCATACCGTAATTAGCTTGGATTCTAGCTCGTAATTTTTTTCTAGCAAAAAAGATTCTGCTCTTTATAGTACCAATTGGTACATTTGCTTTCTCGGCGATTTCATCATAGTGATAACCGTTTACGTACATCTTAAATGCTTGTCGTAAGTCATCAGACAGTTCTCCAACTAATCCATTTAATTCTTTCATCATAATAGTAGAATCTCCACTAGGAGCAATTGCCTTGTTTTCAACGAAATAAGAGAAATCTTCAACGGGAACCATTACCTGATTTCTAGTTTTAATCTTTCTATAATCATTGATGTAATTATTTCGCATGATAGTCGTCATCCACGCTTTGAAGTTGGTATTCTTTTCAAATCTATCTTTGTTTTTGAATGCTCTACAAAGCGTCTCTTGCATCAAATCTTTAGTGCGCTCTTTATTTTTTGTTAACTTCATCGCAAAACCAAATAACAAATCTTCTATCGCCTCATACTTATTATTAAATTCTAAAGTTGTCATATCAAGTGAATTTTATAGTGCTAATAAATAATATTCACTTTCCATATGTCCAATGATGTGCCAACAACATAAAATATTGATTATCAATTAATTATGTTTAATTGAAAATCATTTTTTGATGATATTTAATCAAAAATTGCTATTTCATCAAAAGGAAAAGCTTATTATTCCTTCATAATTAGGGGAGTCCTAGCGTCTTCGATCCGCCTAGTATCTAAGCGTACCGAAGATGCAGAGACAGTGAATTAAGTGATTGCTTGTAGGATGTTGCCTATTCAACATTTCAATGCTTTTACTAATTTTTTTGAAAGCAACGCTTACCCAATCTGCGTGTCGGGTAGAGTAGGGGTTAATTGTAATTTGGTTAGCCACGTTTAGAATAGACGCCTTTTGACTTTCCCAATTATCATTAGATAATTTAGTACTAAAGGAATCAATGGCATCAACCGTCGCTTTTAGACCCTTGCTAGTATAGTCATGGCTTAAATTCATCTGACCACGATTTGACTTCACCCAATTGTCCAATGAGAAAATTGCTTTAAACTATAGCTACGCATCGAAGATTTTAATTAGTATTGCTGACGCTCTTAGGAAAAATTGCTGATGGATTTATGAAGAATTATTGAGGAAGGCTTAAAAAGTAATATAGTCTCCTTGATATTTATACTGCGAACGGGGTAAAATTATGAAAGTGAAGTAATTGTTTATTTGTGTAACTGTTTATTCGTTTATAAGCTACACTTAGTAGTGGGACAAAAATAAATGTCCCTTGGATAAACAGTTCAACAAATAAACCGTATTGTAAAATCGCTTTTTTATCCCGTTCCCAGTATATATTTGATTGAAGGGAGTATGCGACTCTAAAGATTACATCATCGTATTGGATGTCTTCCAAATTGAATGTTAGTCATTAGGGTTCAAGTCCTTATAGTGATTATGTACCGTGTCTATGAAACTGAGAATAATTCCTATCCCGATAAGAATATAAAAAATAGTGAACAATTTCCCTGCATCCGTCTTAGGATAGAAATCTCCATAACCGATAGTAGTTAACGTAATAACAGAAAAATATAGCGAATCGATCCAACCCCATCCTTCTAGATATCGATACGCTACCGTACCGAAACCTAGAATAGTCAGGGTGGTGATTAGTAACTGTCTATATTCTTCATCTTGTAAAAAAGAGATGATGTTTTTTACGAATATCATAATTGACAAAAGACTGGATCCATTCTGAGAAATAGAAATTACTTCGTTGGATTATTTTTATCTCGCCACATAGGTAAAATCGTTAATGCCCATAGTCCTAGCACGCCGATAATAAGTGCAATTTTTCCTGTAAATCCTAGTTTAATTTGTAGTACATGATTGTCAATAGAATCAGAGAGGCCTAATAATACAATAGCTGCCAATAAGATGAAAGCAGGAATGAAAGATGGCTTTTTCATAATTTAAAAATTTAGAATTTTAATTAATTAATTTTCAATTTTTGAGTCTTTGGAATGGTTCAATAATAAATTTACATTCCTCTACTTGTTCTTTTTTGAGGCAGAAAATTTTTTCTCTTTCAAGGCATTAGCGTTGGTTGCACACAGAGGTGCAAAGGCGCACACATAGCCTAGCTACGTAAGGATTTTTATAACGAAGAAAGAGGGAAAATTTACCAGTACAAAATATACAGTTATTTTTTAACTCATTCCTTTAATATCTTGTATGGTTTTTCTATGCGGTACGGCTTTACCTTCTTTATCTACATTTACAAAAACAATTTTATCAATAGTAATGATGGTCTTTTTAGAAAAAATATTTCTCACAACACAACGAAAAGTAATCGACGTGATACCGAGATCTTGAAAAGCTAACCCAATTTCCACTACATCTGCTTGTTTGGCAGAACTGATAAAATTGATTTCTGACATATATTTAGTAACCACCCGATGATTGTCTAATTTTGACATAGCATAGATACCTGCTTCCTCATCAATCCATTTTAATAACTGTCCTCCAAAAAGGGTATTATTCGCATTGAGGTCTCCTGGCTTTATTAACTTTCTGGAGTAGAACTGCATAAAATCTGTTTGTTTTGAAATAAGGTATTTAGTTTAGCTAATTTTAATTTTGCCACGTTTAGCGCCCGCATTGACGGTTTCTTTTTAGAATAATGTTTTTCTAATCGAATCAATATATTTTTCAACAATTTGACTGCCTCTACAATATGTGGTCCTTTGTTGAGCATCACGCACTCCGCCTGTGCACTCAAGGAAGCATCAGATACTTCTGCTCTGGTTGCCATCCCTTTTTTAGCTAAATTTTCTAGCACTTGGGTCGCCCAAATAGTAGGGATGTGTGCAGCTTCGCAGAACCATAAAATTTGTTGCTGTACTTCCGCTATGCGCTCATACCCCAACTCTACCGCTAAATCGCCTCTGGCGATCATCACCCCAATTTTGGGCCGTTTCATCGCTTCAAATAGTAGAAGAGATAAATTTTCAAAGGCTTCCTTATTTTCTATTTTCAATACGACTCCTATGTCTGGATTTCCAAGTCTTTCCAATTCACGGTAGAGTAGTTGTATATCTTTAGGTGTTCGTACAAAAGAGTATCCTACTATATCCGCATGTTGAATCACAAATGGTAAATTGGCAATATCATCCCGTGTTAAGGAAGGTAAACGCAACTGGGTTTCTGGAAGATTAATTCCTTTTCTTCCTTTCAATTTATTTTTGTGCGTTTTGGTAATTAGCAATTCAATTTCTTCTGTAGATTTTCCGATAACTCTTCCTTCTATCATGCCATCATCAAAATACACAGGATCTCCTATTTGTAAGTCCTCCACTATCTGAGGTAGTAATAGCCCTACTTCCGCATTTCTGACTAATTGTTTTCCATCTTTATACTTGGCATTTTTACCCTTAGTGTCTCGGCTTGTTAAGATTAAATGCTCTCCTTTATGAAGGCGAATAAAATCTTGTTCTTTTCCTTTTTTAGTAATTTTGATTTCTGAAGTTCTGATTTTGGGCCCTGAAAGGTCCATATAAATCTTGATAGGTTGTTTTAATTTAATACTTGCATTCCTAAGATTAACAACCATTTTTTCCCAAATGCTCGGATTGTCATGACTAAGGTTAATTCTGGCAACTTCCATTCCTGCAAGAATCAATTGTTCGGCTAACAATTCGTTCTCACTGATTTCTGTTGGCATGGTCACCATGATTTCTGTTGTATGCTTTTTGTGATTTGTATTGAATAATTGATTAGCATGCTTTTTTAGTACTTTCTTAGCTTTTTTATGATTGAGTGGATATTGTGCTGCATCAATCAGCGTTTCTTTTCCCTGTAATAATTGGATGATACTTAGAGAGTTGACAATATTTTTTAAGACATATCCCTCTGCTGTTCGCATGGCAGATATACCATATTCCGATAAACGATCATGAACACTTCTTAGATCAAAAGTTCGTAGAATCAAGTAGCGATACAGATTCTTAGCACTTTGATAATAGCTAGGATGGACATTATCTGCCAAATCTGTCGCTACGGATTCTCCTGCTAGGATAGCTTCATATATGCGGGTTAACTCTTTTTCTAGGTTTTCCATTATTTATTATATTTATACTGCGAACGGGGTAAAATTATGAAAGTGAAGTAATTGTTTATTCGTGTAACTGTTTATTCGTTTACAAGCTATATTTAGTAGTGGGACAAAAATAAATGTTCCAATTTTTTGAGACTTTTCGATAGCTTTCAAAAATAAACTCCTTGACATACGTTCATTTTTGAAAACTAACAAAAAGTCAATTGGAACATTTATTTTTTCAATGTCCTTAGATAAACAGTTCAACAAATAAACAATTAAACAGTATTGTAAAATCACTTTTTTATCTCGTTCCAAGTATAGATCTTTATTTAAGATTAACCCTTTTCCAAAGAAGTTCTTTACAACAAATAACGATAGCTATCATCATGAATATCTTTGACGATATTCCAAGCGTTGTCTGGTGAATAATATCCTCTTTAGTAATAGAAAGTACTAATAAGCAAAAGGATAATAACAAAAAAACGATCATTAAACTTAGATTTTTCATGATAATGCATTTTAGAGTTATTTGGTATTATTATATTAAATGATAGTTTTGCTATTACAAATATAAGTATTTAATTTTATAAACAATGCTTAATACACTGTAAACTAAATAATTTTATACTTCCGCTGCCCATCGCCGCTACGCGGCTCGGGCATCGTTAAGGGGCTTGGGGGAGAAGATTTTTCTAAGTCGCTATGGCGACTTAGAAAAATCTTC
>CALJIQ010000260.1 GCA_937973995.1 uncultured Saprospiraceae bacterium | reverse complement strand
CATGTGCGCAATATGTGCTAATAAATGGTCATAAAAGCCATTGATATTTAGAATCCCAATCGGATTATTGTGCAAGCCCAGTTGCTGCCAAGTGAAGATTTCAAAAAATTCATCCATCGTTCCAATGCCGCCGGGTAAGACAATAATACCCTCTACCATATCTGCCATTTTCTGCTTGCGTTGGTGCATGGTGTCGGTAACAATTAATTCAGACAATCCATAATGGGCAACCTCTTTGTCTTCTAAAAATTTTGGAATGGTACCTACTACTTTTCCACCTTTTTCCAAACAGGCATCTGCCACTACGCCCATCAAGCCTACATTACCTGCGCCATACACCAAGGTTATTTCTTTCTCCGCCATCAGTGCTCCTAATTGTCGAGTCACTTCTTTGTAAATGGGGTTTAACCCTGCGGACGATCCGCAAAAAACTGCTATGCTTTTCATAAATTTACTTTATACTTTATAAAAGGATTTAGGGGCTAATAGTTTACTTGTTCTTTTTTCATTGAAAAAAAAGAACCAAAAATTCTAGTTCAAAAAAACTCCTCCGTCAAACAGTTTTTGAACGGCTAACCCGCCTAGATGTTGACCACTTGACGTTGACTCAAGATATTGATTTTCTTTATGATTGCTTTTTTTATACTGTGCCAAGTATAGAGTGGAGACTCTTTTTACTAATGTGCCTAATGTGAAAAAACTTATGTGAACTATGTGGTTAAAAAAATTCAACGAGGCTCCACCAACCCACGAGGCGCACGCCACCTCCCAGTCAACCGAGAAACCACCAAAATACTAATCAATCCAGAAACCATCGCCAAAGTACGAAAAGGAAATAACACCACCCCCTCTTCGATCATCGGATAGGGAATAAGAATAGGCAAACCCAAAGTA
This sequence comes from uncultured Saprospiraceae bacterium, assembly GCA_937973995.1. Lineage (GTDB taxonomy): Bacteria > Bacteroidota > Bacteroidia > Chitinophagales > Saprospiraceae > JAFMDF01. Next base: position 11,615 of record CALJIQ010000260.1, on the reverse strand, counting down.
GCATCTCCACCCCCAAAACGCAAAATAAAAGCCACCACAAAACCAGCTATCGAGCCATATACATTCGCCTGTTTATCAAATAAGGCGCAGACCAATTGGGGAAATAACAAACAATACACAAAGTCGCTACACAAAAACCACAACTCATAGATGCTATTAATATTGAGTGCTAGTAAAGTCGCAGTAATACCAATAATCCAAATACAACGCTGTAATATTTTTCTTAGTTCCAAAGAAGTAATAGCAGGCTTCAATAAAGGGCGATACACATTCCAACTTGCCATAGAGGACGCGGATAAAATAGAAGAATCCACAGAAGACATCACCGCTGCTGCTATCGCCCCTAAGCCTATCGTAGCTACCCAAGGATTGGTCAAATAGCGAATAACCCAAGGTAAAGTCGTAGCCGCATCAGGCGGTGCAACCAAGCCCAAGCCTGACCAATCTGCCACAGACCCAATAATACCAATCATGCCCGCAGGTATGGCCGCCAATAAACAAAATAGGCCAGCAAACAACGATAATCCCACCGCTGTCTGCTCATCTTTAGAAGCCAAGACTCGTTGAAAATACACTTGCCAGGGTAAGCCGCCAAAGATTAATAACAAGGCATAGTCCCACCAATTCCAATAGTAATTTCCCAATGCTTCTCTACTCGGTAACAAAGAAGCGGAGGCGCCCATCTTGGTTTCGTAACTGGTCCATACGGCTCCCCATCCCCCCAAGCCATTCAAGGCAAAAGGAATAATCAAACACAACCCACCCATCAATAAGAACAATTGAAATACATCAGTTTTTGCCACCGACCACAAGCCACCTATCGACGTATAAGCTATAGCTACTACTGCCGAAATGATAATCGCAGGTTGGGTATCCAAGCCCAATACCGTCCCAAAAGTAGTCCCTAATGCCATGAGGATTGCCGCTGACCAAAATATCTCTCCACTCAAGGCAGGTAAAAATAAAACCGCTGCCATCCGTTTCCCAAAGCGTTGTTCTAAGGGGTCTAACATTGTCTTAAATTCATACCGTCGCATCTTGCGAGCAAAAAACAACCCACCTATAATCAAGCTCAGGGCATAGCCCCACGGTGCTTGCACCCACACCAATCCCGAACTTGCTGCTGCCTCTGCCGTCCCATTGATAAAGCCTCCTCCGACCCAAGTCGCGCTCATGGTTAAAATGGCTACGCCTAAGGGCAATGCCCTGCCCGCCAATAACACTTCCTCTGTGCTTTGGTTGCTGCTTTGTCGTTTGGCTTTGGCGCCTATGTAGAAGATGAGCAGGTAGAAGAGCGTCATGGCTACGAAGCCTGACCAGAAGATGTTATTGTCTGTGAAAAGGTATAGATAAAGTCCAATAGCAGCTAGCAATATGGCTAGTAGAAAGGTTGGCAGGTTTGTTTTTGAAAACATGGGGGAAAGGTAGGAAATTCAGATTAGAATCCTATTGTTAGCATAACTTTTAAAGTAAATGTTACCCTAATTTGACCTTTGCAATTCTCCGGTCCGATGGCTATCGCCGTCGGATCGGAACGAGCTGCTCATCGGACGGCGGCAGCCATCCGACGAGTATATTGAAAAGATTTTGTAAAAAGTCTCAAGGAACCTATTAAGCCAACTATCCTTACATTAGTCCCAAAAAATTATAAAAGCCTACAAAAATTAAAATCATCAAAAACAAGTATTTTAGAATGGTGTAGGTAGGCGAACTTAACTGGAAAATCGTGCACTTCACTTATACCATAATAATCTATAAGAGTAGTCACGTATGCAGTTCTATTAGTACTTAGATAAGTTTGAATCTCTTTTCTTAAAACAACCCAATTTACTATTCCGCCCATTGTTTTCTTAATCAAAGGAGCATGAATGTATATGCCCAATTCTAAAAAAAAGGACTCAAAATTTTCTTACAAAATTCTCTTTCCGTCTCTCCTTCGCATATAATAATTACTCTACTCATATTGCTAATCAAAAATTTGGCTGCCCCACTGATATTATATTTCTTTTCCACAAGTCATCAATAGTATAATCATTTAACCACCCAGAAAGACTATCCGAATTTAATCTCTGAAACTTTGTTTCTCCTTCAATTTGGTCAACAGCAATAATATCTTCTGGCATGAAATAGCTTATTAAATCTGTTGATTGGGTAGCAATAATTACTTGAGCACCTTTAGCTGAAGCAGACTTAATCATGGAAGACAATTTGGCAATAGCAGATGGATGTAAGCCTAATTCTGGTTCATCAATGATTATGGTTTTAGGTAAATCAGGTTGAAGAAAAAGAGTAGCAAGCGCCATAAAACGAAGAGTGCCATCAGAAAGATCAGATGGTCCAAAGACCACTTCACTATAACGATCTACCCATTGAAGAGAAAGAAAATCTTTTTCACTGGGATAAAAGGAAAAATCTAAAAAATAAGGAGCAATTGATTGGATCGTTTTTATAATTCTATTATAAACAATTTTATGGTTTTCTTTTATGTTATAAAGAAAAGCAGCTAAGTTAGAACCATCGCTATATAAAAAATATTTATCATTCTTTATATGACTAAATTTAGAAAAAGGAGAAGTATCACTGGTATCATGAAAATGGTATCTTCTAAAGCTATGCAAATACAAAACCACAAAATCTGCTCTTAATGTATCCGTATCTTGGATATTTGTTTCTCTCAATGACCTACTAATATCTATCCCTTTATCATTTTGATAGCTTAATCTTTCTTCTGTAAAAATAAACCCATCTACGCCAGAAATTAAAGTACAAGCATATCCACTTATCCCTTCATCGAATTCAATTTTAAAAGATATTTCCTTGGTATGTTTTTTTCCTTTATGAAGTATCTTATCACTTCCTCCAGAAAGAGCAATATGGTCATTTAATTTCTTATTATAAATTTTATTAAGAAAATCAAAAAATGAAATAAAATTACTCTTCCCACTTCCATTTGCCCCTATTAGTATATTTATGGGCCCTAAATCCACCTTCTCACTTTTGATTGACTTATAGCCTTTTATTTCGATATAATCCATATCCTTCCATTTAAAAAACATTCCCCAGCTTTCAATTAGGAGAAATTTTTGAATTAATGGGATTAAAATAAGGATTTTTCCCTCCTAATCAAATTATATAACAATCTATTAAAATATATTAAAACCAATTAAAATATATGATATACAACTAAAAATCACTCATTCTTCCACCTTCATCCCCAACACTTCCTCCGCAAACCGAAAAGTCTCCATCTGCACAGACTTCACATCCCCAGATTTCATCGTGTTCACCATTACATGATCGCCTACATCAGGGAAGGCAACCGCTATTTTTTTATCGGCAGGTGTTTTCGTTTGTTTATTAAATTCAAGCATTTCGGCAACGGAGACTACGGGGTCTTGTTCCTCTTCATTGCGGTAGTAATAGCCTAGAAAATAAGGCTTGGTAATTTTTTTAAAAGTAGCAGGGGTCATCGTTTGTTCGATCAGGGCTTTTAGATTGACCACACCTTCTGACTTATAGTGAGAAGTCGCATAATTATTATAGGTAGAAGGATTGGAATTGGCAGTGTTTCTATATTCGCCCATAATAGAATTGGCAATTTGGACGCCCCACGGCAAGGTCAATAATTCTGTTGCTAAAGAGTTGATATCAATGTTCGGAGAATAAAGCAATTGCGCATCTACTAAATCTGGATTTTCCGCTTCTAAATAAATCCCTAAAGTACCTCCTGTGGAACAAGACATGACAATGACTTTTTCTCCAATCAGCTTGCCGATAGCAATCGCTTCTTTAGCAGAATCTATATACTCTTGCGGTGATAAATCTCCGAAAACTTCTTTGTCTTTAATCCCATGTTGGGCTAATCGAGATAGGTATAAATTACATCCATAACGTTCTGCAAAAGGTTGGTGGATACCATTACCTTCAAACCAACTAGCAGAGAAGCCATGTAGATAGACCACGCTGTAAGGAGTCTTTTGCTTTAAGGAATCGGTCCATATAATCCTCGCCTCATTATCGGGTCGGATATTGGCTACCTTAGCTTCTTTATCAGCGATGTATTGATCTATCTTACTCAACGGAATATCTAATAATTTAATTTTCCCATTGACTTCCTTGAATTTTTTCATAGGACCTAGGAAGTAGGCAGCAAATAAAAGACAGATTAATATTAATAGAATTTTTTTCATTTTCTTTTTTGAAATGGCTGATCCCTATGGGACGGCCTAAGCCGTGAAGGTAGCAGACATTTAAAGTAGCAAGATGTCAGCCATTACCAACTCACAACCTTTGCGCAAATGTCTGCCATCCCAAGCCCTATTGATACCCCATATCTCCAAATCCCAAAGGGATTGAATATGATTAGCACCGTATGCAATACGGTGACATCGTGTATGAAGCAATCCCCAACTCTGAAAGAGTTGAATATCGTGACGTATGTCAAGGAGTTTATTTTTGAAAGCTAACGAAAAGTCTCAAAAAATTGGAACATTTATTTTTATCCCACTACTTAGTGTATTTTGCGACTTTATGTACCAATCATCTTTTCAAATAAGCTCGAACTCTATCTTGTGCATTCTCCCGCACATTCAAATAATAAAAATTAAAGTCAGCAATATGGTAGTTCTTAGTCTTCAATAAGAAGCTCCCAAAAAATTTAGGTTTGGTGGCCCAGAGAATCCCCTTATCCGCAACTACCCTTGCAGAAGTAAGATTATCTTTTACTTTGTTGATATTTCTGAGGACGCCCCCTTTATTTAATTCATGGGGTGCATAGTCTTCAGAGACCGTCCACGTTAAAGGATTAGTTACAGCTATTTTATCAGAAGTAAATCTTCTAGGGGTATGTCCTTCTTCAAAGGTACGCCAAGTACAGAAGCACCCCGTTTGCGTAGGGGTTTTACAGACGGGAATATTTTCGTATTGTTCTTTGGCTACTGGGATACCTACTAAATAAGCAGCCACTAATTGTTGTTGCAAAGGCTTCCCATCAAAAAAATCTTTTACCAATCGAATACCATGAGTTGTGCCTTGGCTATGCGATGCAATGATAATCGGCCTTCCATTATTATAATGATCTAAGTAGTATTGAAAAGCCTTTTTTAAATCATCATACGCCAGATCAAATACCTTTTGCGCCATCACAGAATCTCTCCTAAAATAACCATACGCCGAAATATGTGCCTGCCGATAACGAGGCGCATATATTTTACCTGCGCTATTAAACACACTAGCTTGAAATTTAATAGTGGATTCATCTACCCGCTTATTAAATTCAGGATCATTGACGGGGGCATTCCATTGGTCATCGCCTTTTTCGCCTGTATAAATGGTCGGATACATAAAGAATACATCTACGGGGGCATTGGCTTGCTCATCCATCAAGCCTTTGGGCGTAACATCCGCCATATCTTTTTTGGTGGGCAATGCAGACCAATAATAAGTTTTGGAATAATCTGGTGCAGCAGGGACCGTTTCTGCTTGATACACTCCTAAAGGATACACCGTCTTCTTAGAGCAACTCCCTAGTAAAATTCCTATTCCAATAATAAATATAAAATGTCGCATTCGTTTTTTTTTCAAAACTACTGTTTTTATTTCCTAATTGACGGGTGGATCTATTGCTTGCCCGATCTTTAATACTTCAAAATACGCTGGCTTAGGATTAAATTCCCGATCAAATAGTAAAGGATAATTTGTACGATCTTTGATAGGCCAATTATTTAACCAAGAGTGTCCATCATGAACACCCCAAAAAGTTACTCGGTTTATTTTGTCTTTGTGTTTTACAAATAATTCAAAAAGAGATTGATAGCGATTGGCTAATTTCACTTGTACGGAATCAGGTAAGCCCTCTGGGTAAGGATTCATAAAAGGACTTCCTTCAAAATTCTGGCTCACTTCCGCCCCTTTTAAATCCCAGGGATTGGGTAAGACCGTTATATCTAATTCTGTGAAATCTACCTTTAGTCCTAAAGCAGCAAACTCTAAAATACTATCTTCTATATCTTTAATAGAGGCCCCTAATAAACTCCAATGCCCTTGTATCCCAACGCCATCAATCTTCACGCCTTTCGCCTGTAATTTTTTAATCATTTCTATACAGCCTTTGCGCTTGGCAGGTTGTTCTATATTGTAATCATTGTAGTACAACTCGGCACTTGGATCAGCGGCAGCAGCCCATCTGAAAATCTTTTCTAAATATTCTTCCCCGAGTACTTTTAAAAATATAGATTCTCTTAAAGTTCCATCTTCATTCAAGGCTTCATTGACCACATCCCAGCCATCTATTTTTCCTTTGTATCGACCTACGATCGTTTCAATATGATTTTTTAAATGTGCTTCTAATGCTTCTTTATCTGTCATCTCATTCATATAATCGGCCAACTGACTATGCCAAACTAAGGTGTGCCCCACCATAAACATTTCTTGTTGTTGACCTAATGCTACAAACTTATCTGACATCGAAAAATCAAAACTATCCTTTGCTGGATGGATGTTCATCCACTTCATCATATTCTCTGCTGTGATCGCATTAAACTCTCTTGGTATCAACGCCGCTGCTTTGGGTATCTCTTGGTTGATATGCTGCTTACTTAAAGTTGTACCTATGAGGAAGTGCTCTTCATAGGCATCTTTTAAAGTGGTCTTTTCTTTTTTGGTAGTTAGTTCTTTTTGGGTAGGTTCTGTGTTTTGACAGCTAAAAAGGATACTGGTTCCTATGGTCAGTAGTAGTAATATTTTTATTCTTAGTAAGTGCATTTTATGGTGTGTTTTATGGTTGAAATGTTTTTTTTTGAACCACATAAGGGCACATAAGTTGATTCACATAAGTTCACAAATAGGCTTTTACTAATGTGTTCTAATGTGAATCTACTAATGTGAACTAATGTGGTTAATAATTCCCCTTTCACTTCCGATAAGGCTCAATAGGCACAATCGTCCCATCTTCCCGATAAGTAATTTCCGTAACTTTCGCAGAACGCAAATGCGTCACCCCTTTGGACAAACTAGAGTCATGGTAAAACAAGTACCATTTACCATGCACCTCACAAATAGAATGATGAGAAGTCCATCCCACCACGGGTTGTAAAATACGACCTTGGTACACAAAAGGACCATAAGGGCTAGCCCCTGTCGCATAGCAGATATAGTGGGTATCTCCCGTTGAATAGGAAAAGTAATAACGTCCCTTATAATAATGCACCCAAGCTGCTTCAAAGAATCGCCGATCATTATCGCCTTCTAATAAGGGCATCCCAAATTCATCTAGAATGAGCACTTCTCGTGGGGCTTCTGCGAACGCTTTCATGTCCTCCGTCAGTCGTGCCACCATTGGAAACAGGGCGGGTTCATCAGGCTTGGGTAATTCATTGTTGGCATCATATTGATTATTGCGATACTTCTGCAATTGCCCTCCCCAAATACCGCCAAAGTATAGATAGTAGGCGCCATCCGCATCTTCAAAAACAGCAGGGTCAATGGAGTAACTACCTTCGATGGCTGCTGGTTCTGCTACGAAAGGGCCAGCGGGGGAATCACCTACTGCCACTCCAATTTGGAAAATACCATCCTTTCGTTTGGCAGGAAAATATAAATAGTACTTTCCGTTTTTATGGGCGGCATCGGGTGCCCATAATTGGCGCTCTGCCCAAGGCACGTCTTTTACATGCAAGGCAACCCCATGATCGGTCACGGGTCCCTCTATATTTTCCATAGATAGGACTCGATAATCTTCCATCCCAAAATGATCTCCTAAATCGTTAAACGGAATTCCTGCATCTATATCGTGCGAAGGATAAATGTATACCTTGCCTTCAAAAAAATGAGCAGAAGGGTCTGCGGTGTAAATGTGCTTGACTAGTGGTTGGGAAATTGCTTTTTTGTTTAGCTCGTCGAAGTCTATGTGTTCGATACTATCTTCTGGCATAGAATTATTTTTGGTTCTTTGACAAATCTCGTGAAATGGAGGCAATTAGCAAATCAGATTGGCATCGAGCCAATCTGATTTGCACAAGGGTTTCTAAAGGGGCAGGTCAGGCTTTGCCTGACCTGCCCTTTAGAAACCCTTGTTTCCCTGAAATGGACTCGATGTCCATTTCAGGGAAGGTATCACGAGATTTGTCAAAGAATCTTATTTTTTAATCGGGGTCTTTATTATATTTTTTATCATCAATATTAAACAAACATAATCAGTCATAAAAGTCAGCGTCCATCAGCGTCAAAAAAAACATTAAACATCCTCAGATCATTCCGCTATCGTCGAGCCTCCAACTCTTTCTCAATCCGAATCTCCATGCTCTTATCAATCTCATAAAAGAACAACAAGCCCGCACCAATAAAGAAAAATAAGGCGGGAAAAACACTGACTGATAATTTGATTCCATTGATCGCAGTTGCCGTTTGCGTGGCGGCCCCTGCTACATAGCCATAGCTGCCCAAAATACCCGTCACTAGAGCACTTCCGAATGTTAGTCCCAATTTCAATCCAACCATCATAGCAGAAAAAATAATGGCAGTTGCTCGGCGATTATTTTTCCATTCGGAATAATCCGCTACATCAGCAATCATTGCCCATAAGATGGGAATGGTAATTCCATAGAAGAATCCATGTAAGATTTGAGCGCCTAGTACTAGACCAATCGCTTCTGGTGAAAAGAAATAAAAGACTAAAATAAACAAAGTAGAGATGAATAAGGCAATCCCAAATACATTTCGTTTGCCATGTTTATCTGCCAAGGGTTTAGAAAACATAATACCGATAATCATAAAGATGATCCCTCCTGCATTGAATACACTAAACCCGTAACTGGCTGGATTATCCCCTACTGCAAAACCAAACCCATTTAGCGTTTCGGCAAGATGTGTATCGCTTAGGTAGTTTTCAAAATAATAGACATACATGCCTCCTTTTAAAGCCAGTGTAACAAACACCAGAATCGTGAGGAATAACATAATAAACCAAGGACGATTTTTTACTAAATCCCCTAGGTCATCCTTTAAAGTAGATTTTTGTTCAGGAGCAGGAACGATTCTTTCTTTGGTCGTAAAGAAAGTAATCAATAATAGGATAGTACCCGTTGCCGCCAAATAAGTCATAACTTTTGAAAAACCGATTGCCCGATCCCCCGCCCCCATATAATCAACAAAGGGATACATAAACACTTGTACAATAAATTGCGCTACCATGACCGCCACAAAACGATAAGAGGAAATACTATTCCGCTCTGCCATATCTCCCGTAATGACGCCACTTAATGCAGAATAAGGTAAATTATTGGCAGCATATAATAACAACAACAAGGTATAAGTGACAATAGCATAGATCACCTTCCCTTGGTCTGGTAAATCGGGCGTACTAAATGCCAATAAAGAAATGATGCCTAAGGGGATAGCGGTGATTAATATCCAAGGTCTAAATTTACCCCATCTAGTATTCGTTCGATCCGCTAAGGCACCTATAATTGGATTAAAAAAGATCGCCGCAAATAATCCAACAAAGAAAATAATAGGCGTCGCTACTTCCGGTTTTAAGCCATAGACATCTGTATAGAAAAAAGCAAGGAAGGTCAATAAAGTCTGGAAAACTAAATTGGCTGCTAAATCCCCAAGGCTATAGCCGATTTTTTCTATTACGGTTAACTTGTGTGAGGTGGAACTCATTGTTTGTTTATTATTTTTGCTAATTGATAGTTTTACAAAGGCTTCTTTGCCCGCTGACCTATCAAAAAGCAATATAGAAAATGTCTCCTAGATTCCAACAAAAATTGCCAGCAAAACATCTACTAATACTCGGATGTGGTCGAAGTGGCACCTCCATATTTGGAGAACTATTCGAGCACTTACCCAACTATACCTATCATAGTGAACCTTATTTTGCCACTTTAGCTGATTTTGATTACCAGCAACCCATCGCTATAAAAGTGCCTAAAGAGAGTCCTGAATATCCACCCGATGCGGGTCTTTCTTTTCCATTAAACGCTCTATTTGAACTCATTCCTAGTTTGGTGATCTTTTGGCAAGTTAGACATCCCTTAGATACGATCTGTTCTTTAAAGGTGGGTATCTCTAAAAATTGGGGGCATCATCCACAACCTCCCGATTGGAAAAATTGGTTATCTGAGCCATTAATTAAACAATGTGCGCATCATTGGAGTTATCTCAATTCAGTTGGCTATCAACAAGTCGCTAGTGTAGCAACTATCACAAGGTTTGAAAACATGATACAAGCACCCCAACTCTTTGCAGAAAGGATATGCCAGCAAGTAGGCGTAGATACCCAACTATATCAAAACGAAATAGCCACTTGGGCAAAGCGAGTTCAAAATTCTAATACGAACGATTTTATCGAAGCGAAAACGTCTCGCCCCTACTCTACCAATGACCATACAGTAAGAATAGGAAGATGGAAAGAGAATATGACATTGAAGGAAAAAAGGTTGATTACGCCTTTGATTGAAGAGACGGCTAGTACTTTTGGGTATGAATTGAGGTAGGGACAGAAAATTACTATTTATTTTTAACCACATTAGTTCACATTAGTACCCTGCACAACATTTTTTCTAATGTGCCCTAATGTGACTCAACTTATGTGAACTAATGTGGTTCAAAACAACAAAACAGAAAAACATGTTCTTCAAACAATTCGGAGGAAAAGTAACCAACGCATTACAGCAACAATACCAACAATCTCCCAATTGGAAAAAAGGTAGATTTCGGAATATAGCGGATGTGGAAGTAGATATGTCGTTTTCTAAAATACCTGGGGTTATTTATAAACAGCTTACTAGTAGAAAGCAGCAGTACCCTGCCCAACCCCTGCCCGTTATTCCTTTTGATAAACAAGTATTTCTTGCGCCATCTGAAAAGGCAAAATTTATTTGGTATGGGCATTCTGCTATCCTACTTCGGATACAAGGAAAAACTCTATTGATTGACCCTATGTTGGGTCCAGATACCACTCCCATTGCGCCGATTACTACCAAGCGATTTTCAGAAAATACCTTATCTTTAATAGATGATTTTCCTGAGATAGATGTGGTGTTACTTACCCACGACCACTATGACCATTTGGATTATGCGAGTATTCAAAAACTTAAATCTAAAACCAAGCAATATTTCGTAGCATTGGGTGTCAAACGCCACTTAGTGAGTTGGGGCGTAACGCCTTCCTTAATTACGGAATTTGATTGGTGGGATCAAAAAATGCTAGACACGATCCAAATTACCTTTACCCCAACCCAACATTTTTCAGGTAGAGGGTTAACCGATCGTCTAAAAACCTTATGGGGTGGTTGGGCTTTTAAATCGCCTAGCGAGAATATTTGGTTTAGTGGAGATGGAGGGTATAATCAACATTTCAAAACCATTGGAGAACGACTCGGTCCTTTTGATTTTGCTTTTATGGAATGTGGGCAGTATAATGATGATTGGCATCCCGTTCATTTATTTCCTGATGAAAGTGTCTGGGCGGCTATGGATGCTCAAGCAAAAAAAGCGATGCCTGTTCATTGGGCAGGGTTTGCTTTATCTTATCATCATTCTTGGTCTGAACCTGTGGAGGAATTTGTAAAGACGGCTAATGAAAAAGAATTAGATTATGTGTTGCCTAGATT
>CALJIQ010000259.1 GCA_937973995.1 uncultured Saprospiraceae bacterium | reverse complement strand
TCCGATGGCTATCGCCGTCGGATGGGAACATCCATCTCATCCGACGGCGACAGCCATCGGACGAGGGTATCAGAAAGCTTAATTTGCAAAATTGTCAAAGAATCTTTATTTTAAACAAATTGTTCCTCTAAAATAAACATTTTTTATTAAACAAAAAAACGCTAAGCCGAAAGCAATTACTTCTGCGACTTAGCGTCTTTATTCTAAAATTTCCCACTCCTCACTCCAAATTCTTTACTCCACACTACTTTGCCACTGCATCTTTTGCCCATTGCTCTCGCTCATCAGGAATTTGCCATACGGCACCGCCATTTTCAATAGCCGTAAACATAGGCACCCAATCGGTTGGACCAGCAGATTCTGTGAGGATCTCGTACCGTCTCATTTTTAAAATCGGGTCTAATGGGTTAATCATCACCGGGCAAGCCTCTACGCAAGCATTACAAGTCGTACAAGCATGTAATTCTTCTCTGGAGATATAATCGAATAGGTTTTTGCCATCGTCGTAGTTTTCTTTGGTCATATCGCTACTATCAATCTTGGCCCCTACTTCCTCTGCTCGATCTCGAATATCCATCATGATTTTTCTAGGCGATAGCTTTTTGCCCGTCATATTGGCAGGACACACGGACGAGCAACGACCACATTCGGTACAGGTATAAGCTGCTAAAATATTCTTCCAACTCAGATCAAATATGTCCTTCGCCCCAAATTCAGGTAGTTCCTCTTCCATCGGCATTTCCTCTCCTCCACCTTCCGTTAAGCCCATCATGGATTTTACTTCATTCATAATGGCAGGCATATTTTCCATCTCTCCTCTTGAATTTTGATCCGCATAAAAAGTATTGGGGAATGCCAGCATGATGTGCAAGTGCTTTGATTTTGGAAGGTAATTCAAAAAACCAAAAACCACTAAGATGTGCAACCACCAGCCAAATCGCTCAATAAAATGCAAAGTTCCTTCTCCTAAGCCACCAAACAAGGCTGGACCTAACCAACTACTTACTGCCAATGGTCCTGTATCAGGAAAATGCGCTGGGTCTATACCTTGTAATACTTTATCCGCCCCATTCATACTAAAAATACCAATCAACAATAATAATTCTCCAATTAGGATCAAATTACCGTCTAGCTTAGGCCAGCCCGTCATTTCATCCATGTGAAAACGAGGCACTTTCAATAAGTTTCTCCGTGCTAAAAAAACAAAAGTAGCGATGAATGCCAGTAAAGAAAGGATTTCGATACTATTGATAATCAGCGTATAAAGCCCGCCTAAATAGGGTGCAAAGAAGCGATGTACCCCAAAAATTCCATCAATAAAGATTTCGACTAGCTCTATTTGGGTAAACAAAAACGCTACATAGATGAATAGGTGAAAAATCGCAGGTATCCACCGTTTAAACATCTTCTTTTGACCAAAGGCAATCAACAACATATTTTTCCAACTCTGCCCACTATCTCTAGGAGAATCTTCGTCTTTGCCTAATAGAATATTCCTACGAATGGTCATGAATTGTTTACCGGCATAGCCAAATGCCGCAATCGCTACTATAATAAAGATGATCTGTTGGAGCATATGATTTTACTATTATTGTAACTAGTTAGGTGTTATGGTTTTGCGGTTTTGTGGTGAAGCTTACTTTTACGAAAGTTTTATCGGATTTTTCCCTAAACCAATATTGATAACTCAACCATTCTACCAAAATACCATAACACCACAATACCTAGTCCATTACCTATTATTTTTCAAAAAGAAGTCATAAAGATAAAATTTGACCAGCGAACTTTCGCTTAAATAGAATGATTTTTAATTGTGGGGGAAAATGTGGATTTTTGGGAGATTGAAACCACATAAGTACACATAAGAGTTTTCACATAAGTGCACATTAGAAAAAACTGATGTGTGCTTATGTGAAATTACTAATGTGACCTAATGTGGTTAAAAAAAAGGATCATGAAGATACTAAACCAACGACAAATACAACAAAAAGTAAAGCGACTAGCCATAGAAATACTAGAGCATAACTTAGGCGAGAAAGAATTGATCTTAGCGGGCATCAATAATAACGGGATGGTATTCGCTGAGTTATTAATGCAAGAGTTGATAGATATAACAGATATTCCCATCACGGTTACGCGCATTCGCTTAAATCCTGCTAAACCGCTTTCCTCTGATATAATATTGGAAATGCCGCCTAAACAGGTACATAATAAAGTGATTATTGTGGTGGATGATGTGGCAAATACAGGGAGGACTATTTTTTATGCCTTTAAACCATTGCTAGAAATCTTACCTAAAAAGGTGGAAGTAGCCGTATTGGTAGATCGTACCCATAAGTCTTTCCCTATCAAAGTAGATTATTTTGGTATTTCTCTAGCGACTACACTAAAAGAGAATATAGAAGTAAAAATTAAGACTAAAACTCGGCGAGCGGTGTTTTTGAATTGATCATTCTATTGCTTCATTGTTCTATTGTCCCATTGTTTTCCAAGCGTAATATTAACAATGGGACAATAGAACAGTGGAACAGTGGAACAGTGGAACAGTGGAACAATAGATCAATAACTTTCCTTCTCACTAGGAAAGTCTCGATCTTTCACATCTTGTATATAATGTTCGGTCGCTTCTTTAATACCATCAAATAGGTTGGCATAGCGGCGTAAAAAGCGAGGGTTAAACTCTTTGGTAATGCCTAATAAATCGTGTGTTACGAGTACCTGTCCATCTGTGTGCGGTCCACCACCGATTCCTATGGTTGGAATATCCACACTTTCAGAAACCTCCTTAGCTAGCGTGGATGGGATTTTTTCTAATACCACTCCGAAGCATCCCCACTTTTCCAATAATTTAATATCTCTTCTCAATTTATCCGCTTCTTCTTCCTCTTTGGCCCTCACGGTGTAGGTACCAAATTTATAGATAGATTGTGGCGTCAATCCTAAATGCCCCATCACGGGTACCCCAGCTGATAAAATTCTTTTGATGGAGTCCTTAATTTCTTCGCCTCCTTCTAACTTCACCGCATGAGCGCCTGACTCTTTCATAATTCGGATAGCAGAAGCCAGTGCCAATTTGGAGTCTCCTTGATAAGACCCAAAGGGTAAATCTACCACTACTAAACAACGTTTTACGCCCCTTACGACTGATTGGGCATGGTATATCATTTGGTCTAAAGTGATGGGTAAGGTGGTTTCGTGTCCCGCCATTACATTAGAGGCAGAATCTCCAACCAATAACACATCAATTCCTGCTTCATCTAAAATTCTAGCCGTAGAATAATCATAAGCCGTCAGCATCGCCACTTTTTCTCCTTGTTGCTTCATCGCTTTTAAAACATGCGTGGTTATTCTTTTTATATCTTTTTTCTTATGTACAGACATTTAGTAATTTTGAATGATGAATTATTGAATTTTGAATGCCCTCAAACGCTGCTATTGTATTCCGTCAATTGGAGGCGAAAGTAAGAATTATTACTACCCTAAGTAGTCTGACAAAAATAAGTTAACAACTTTGCTTTTCAGTTGATTGATTATTAATTACTGATTATTAGCTAATTAGGCGTGTTCAGTAGCGTCTGGAAAATAATCAATAATTAATAATGTCACACTACTTACTTCCACTTATCTTGACTTTTTTCTGTTATTTTGTCACTATAAGTCTTGTAACTTTAGGGTTGTTTTAACTTATAAAGCATCTTTAGAATAACTGGTCTGGTTTTCCGTTTGAAAAGGAAGAAGGTGATATGGCATTTTGGCGTTATAGCGTTTGGGTAAAAACCAAGCAGTCACAACGCCAAAATGCCATAAAGCCACAACGCCAAAAAAATATGACATCAAAATCTATTCCCTTTCTATTATTGTGTTGCCTATTAATTTGGAGTTGTTCCAATGAAATTGAATTGAATGCTCCTAGCAAAGAAATAGCCGTTGTTTATGGAATTCTGTCCCCAAAAGATGAGGTTCATTATATTCGAATAGAAAAAGCTTTTTTGGAAGAAAATACGAGTGCGATTGAGTTAGCGCAACGACCAGATCAATTGTATTTTGATAATTTAGAAGTAGAATTGGTGCAAGATAGCGATGGGCAACGATTTAAGCTAGTAGAAGTAGATGGCACCTTGGAAGGGGTAGAACGAGAAGCAGGTGTTTTTGCAACGACTCCTAACATTTTATATAAAATTGCTACCAATCAACTCTCCCTTCAAGAAGAGGAATCTTACACTTTGAATATCCGAAAAGCAGATACAGACGAGGTGATAGCAACTGCCCAAACGACCATTGTAGGCAGCGTCCGACTCAATCGTCCTATACCAGGTGCTAATAAATTGCCATTAAGAATCGAGGAAGATGAAACCTTTACGGTACTTTGGGCAGCGGACGAGTCCGCTCAGTTCTTTGATGTCAAAATGGATATTCATTTTGAAGAAATTCCAGCTAATGGTACTCCTTCTTCAAAGACCCTAACTTGGACGATTGCTAAAAATGTAGATGCCATTGAGGGTCCTAATAAGATAGAAGTAGAAGGGATTGAATTTTATAAATTTCTAGCCAGTATTTTAACAGAAGAGGTGTCCTTAACTAGAAGAATCAACACCATTGATATTAGAGTGGATGCGGGTGGCAAGGAGTTATTTAATTATATCAATGTCGGGCAGGCGAATACGGGAATTACTAGTTCACAAGTCATTCCTACCTATACTAATATTGAAAATGGTTTGGGCATTTTTGCTTCTCGAAATCAATTGATAGAGGAGGGATTTTTTATTGATTCTATTACTCGGGAGTTATTGAAGAATGGAGAGTTGACTAGGCGATTGAATTTTGAATAATGTTCTAGTTTTTTGACGCTGATGGACGCTGACTTATTATGACTTTTTTATGTTCTACCGCTGGCGCAATGGCTCTGCCTTGTGCCTATTATCTTAAAGGTTAAACCTTCAGAATAGGAAGCACAAGGTGAAACCTTTGCGCCAACAAGTCACTAGTTACCAATCACCAAATCACTTAAACCAGCTAGCATACAACACATAATTATTCGCAATCCGTCCAATATATTGCTGAAAATTTTCCTTCGTCAGTGGCTTCAATTTTTTAGCGGGCACACCTGCATATATATACCCGGATTCCAAGTGCATTCGCTCTGTAACAACTGCCCCCGCTCCGATTAATACATTATCTTCCACCACTGTATGATCCATAATAATCGCTCCCATCCCAACTAGTACATTATCTCCGATTTGGCAACCGTGTAGGATAGCATTATGACCAATAGATACATTGTCTCCAACCATCGTTTTGGATTGTTCGTAAGTGCAATGTATCACCGCTCCATCTTGGACATTCACTTTATTGCCCATGCGGATACTATTCACATCTCCTCGCACAACGGCATTGAACCATACACTGCACTCCTCTCCTAAAATAACATCTCCAACGATGGTGGCGTTTTCTGCTACGAAACAATTTTTTCCTAATTGTGGGGTGAAGCCACGGACTGTTTTTATTAAAGGCATATTGTTATGGTGTTATGGTATTATGATATTGTGGTTTTATGGTCGAGCCCTTCTTGCTTCTATTAGTTTTCCTAGCATATGAGATATATGTTCATATTCAGAGATTAGTTTATTGGAAGGTATTTCATCCATGTATCCTACTTCATGAGCTATAATTAACTGTGTAATCACTTCTGCAGTTGAGCCTTTTGAAATATAAAAATGTTTGATAGCCTGTTTATTAGTATCTAATTCATCACCTTCTGAAATATTTGAAGGGACAGAAATAGCCGCAGCTCTTATTTGGTCTCTAAATCGATAGTCTTTGGAAAATGATCCTATGTTAGTCAATTTATAAATTTCTACTGCTAAATTTTTGGATTTTTCCCAAACCCGTAAGTTTCTAAAATTTCCCATAGCTGTTTAATTTTTTTGATATTTTATTGCTAATGTCTTGTTGTTAAAACCAAAATTTCTTTGGGTTATCATCCAGATTTTCATATAACGAACATTGACCACAATACCATAAAACCACAACGCCATAAAACCATTTTAAAAAAAATATCCCAAATGCAAAGCAAAGTTAACTCTCCCTTCTTTCAAATTATATTCAGTTGAAAACCGCCCAGGACCTAGAGGCGAAACAAAACCTAGCTCTAGTCCAAGACCTAGTAGGTTGTCAGATTGAGAAGGAATTAATTCGATTTCTTCTTCCACTATCCGTTGATAGGTATCGGCTTTATACTGACCGTAGTTGACCAATAAAGACCCAAATACATTCTTCTGTACCTCAGCTCGAAAACGCAAGCCAGATAACCAATAAGAAGAAACGGGTAATTCCATATAATCCAAGCCGAAAAATTCGACATGGCTGGATTCTTCTGGAATGCTTCTACCTAAGTAAAATAGATTCAAAAAATTATTGGGTGACTCTTGTTCTCTGAACTCTACTAGTCCAGCGTGGTTGTACCATTGCACCGCCAATCTATCCCCAATTGGAAAAACCATAGATAAATCCAATTGCACAGACCGACGAAAAGAAGCTAGTAAGCTCTCTTCCTGCCCAAATGGATACCTAATGGAAGATCCCAATTCTTGTTTTCCGTATAAAGAAAAATACATGCCCTCTCTAGGATATTCTTGGCGATCATAAGTATCCCATAGATACCCCAAAAAAGCAAAATATTGATTCGTGCCTAATGCCTCTTCATCTCCTTTAAATAAATTCTCTCGCTGCGCATACCGCTCCAAACCAATCCCATAACTAAGCAGAGAACTATTTCTAAAACTAGAAAATAATTCCAATCCTACCTTATAATGATACATGCCTGTTATTTCTTCCACGCCTCCTTCAAAGTCATAAAAATCTAATGGAAAATGATTGAATTTACCTTGTAGATGAACTCCGAAATTTGGCTGGGTGGAAGTGTATACTTGGTAGTCCGCTAAGAGTAAAGGGTTTTCAGACAATTTAAAATCTAGCGACAATTTGGACCCTCTTAATAATCTATTCCTAAAGGTAGCATTTAACAATAAAGCGGCTTTTAAATCACTATCATAATTAGCACTCAACTGTAGATATTCGCCACTTTTTTCTGTGGCGTCTATTTTCAATTCAAACCCTTCTTCGGCAGGCGTCAATTCATAATAAGCATCTTTAAAAAATTGACTGCCAAATAGTTGCTTGATTCTATTTTCAATTTCTGTTAACTCGTACTCTTTGGTAGTTCGCATTTGCAGGCGGTTTGCAACAGCATTTTCCCGTTTTCCTTCTAGCCCTCTCATTCGAACATTACACACTTTACAAGTTCGGGGAACTGCCACATAATCAGACACAGTGGAGTCTCTCCGGTTAATCAATTTAAATATTTCAGGTAGCATTCTCTCTGCAGCTTGCCTGCCTAAATGCAATAAAGTATCTCCCTTCTCAAAGTCCAATGTACCAATACCTTCTATATTGGGGCTGATAACAATATCCGCTAATTGTTTTTGTATAGCTACAGATTCAGACAGTTTATAACTACTTGTCTGCTCCAATACTTGAACTAAAGAAACCAATCCTTCTTTTTTATACAACGGGCTAGTTATATCAACGGCAATTACAATATCTGCCCCCATATCCAATGCTTCTATCACAGGTAGATTTCTAACCACTCCTCCATCTATCAATAATTTACCATCCAGTTCCATCGGTTCAAAAATAGAAGGTAGGGACATACTGGCGCGCATGGCCTTTGCTAAAGAGCCGCTTTTTAAAACAATAGGATCACCTGTCTCTGCATCCGTAGCCACACAACGGAAAGGAATTTTAAACTGATCAAAATCATCCATACCATGTGCAGGAAAAGTTAGTTTGGATAATAACAAACCCATTTTCTGCCCTTGTATAAATCCTTTAGGCAATTGTACGGACCCACTTTCTAAGCCTAATTTCAATTGGTATCGATCTGAATTATACCGCTCTTCAATTGGTAGATCTGTTCTTTTTAATTCATCATTGAAATAATATTTCCAATCCAATTCAATAGCAAGGCGTTCCATTTCATCTACGGAATAACCAATGGCATATAAGCCTCCCATCACGCTTCCAATACTCGTTCCCGTAATGTAATCAGGACGAATACCTGCATCTTCCAATACTCGCAACACGCCTATATGGGCAATTCCTTTAGCCCCACCTCCGCTTAATGCTAGTCCTATTTTTATTGGTGCTTCTTGCGCCGTTAAAAAAATAGGTATCCAGAATAGTAAGAATAGAATAGTTTTCCTCATTGTCTTTGTCAATAAAATCTATCGTGAGTAATTTAATACAGATGTAAAGATAAAGATTTGCTATCTTGGGGAATATTAAAGACAAGATTTAGCATTTCTCGAATGCGAGTGTTTGGCGGTACGGGGTTAGTGCGGTAGTGGATATTCCTTTGTTTAATTTATATTTACGGGAGTAGATTTAAGAGTCGGATACCTTTAAGGTTGTCCAACACTTCATTCATAAGCAAATTCATGAAAAAAATAATAGTAGCCTCCAAAAATCCCGTAAAGATCAATGCTACTAAAATCGCTTTTGAAAAGATGTTTCCAACAGAAGCATTTCAAGTGGTGGGTGTTAGTGTACCCTCCTTTGTATCAGATCAACCCATGTCGGATGCAGAAACCTATGAAGGGGCAGTCAATCGAGCAGAAAATGCAAAAACCAAAATCCCTACTGCAGATTTTTGGGTGGGTATAGAAGGAGGTATCGAAGATAGAGAAACGGTGATGGATGCCTTTGGATGGATGGTCATTTTGTCAAAAAACAAAATGGGAGATGCTCGGTCTTGTACCTTTCCGCTTCCCCCTTATGTAGCGAATGCGGTACGCAATGGCCAAGAACTAGGGCATGTGAATGATGCTTTTTTTCAAATGCATAATTCTAAGCAAGGAGGTGGCGCAGTGGGAAGTTTGACAGATAATATTGTGACTCGAATGGATTTGTATGTGCAGCCTTTGTGTTTGGCGTTGATTCCTTTTGTAAAGGAGAAACTATGGTTTTGAATCGCAGATTTCGCTGATTGTTAATTGATTTCGCAGATGAGATTTTAGAAGATTAACAAGATTATGGCAGATGTGCTTTGGTCAGTAGCTGAAAAAGTCAATATAGGAGTATAAACCGAATTTTATATTCCTGTTCATAAATAACAAGACTTATAATCCGAAAAAATCAATTTAATCTATGCCCTCTCATCTGCGAAATCGTTTGGTAATCTGTGGAATCTGCGATTCTGCATTCAACTACCCCACCAAGCGAAACCCAACCCCATGAATATTTTCAATTCGAATAGCAGGATCGGTTTTTAAATATTTTCGCAATCTGGAAATAAAAACATCTAAACTCCTTCCTAGAAAATAATCATTTTCTCCCCACAATTTTTCCAGAATAATTCCTCTTTGTAAAACTTGGTTTTTATGCTCAATCAATAATTTCAATAAGTCTGTTTCTCGTTGGGTTAATTTCCTGGAATTTTCTTGGTTAGAAAGGGTCAAATTATTAAAGTCTAATTCAAAACTTCCTACTTCTAAAATAGGGGCTGCTACTCGACGATTGGTTTGACTTCTTCTTAAGAATACCTCGATTTTTAAAACCAATTCTTCTATACTAAATGGTTTTGTAATATAGTCATCTGCCCCTAGCCGCAAGCCATGAATCCGATCTTCTTTCAAAGATTTCGCAGTGAGAAAGAGAATAGGAATATGGGTGTCTCTTTTTCTAATTTCTCTAGCTACCGAAAAGCCATCCATTTCTGGAAGCATCACATCTAACAAGCAAAGATCATATTGATGGTCTTTGGCAGCTGCTACGGCTTGGAGACCATCCGTGCAATGCGTGATCGCAAAACCGTTTAATTCTAGATTATCTCTAGTGACAAAACCAAGGCTTTCGTCATCTTCTACGTAGAGTATATTTGCCTTCATGGGTATTCTTTAACACTGGTAGTTGCAGGTAGTGGGTCTGTGAGGTTTTCAAAAAAATTAGCCCACCACTTTTTTACTGAAAAACCAGTTGACTTAGTGGGTATGGTGATTGTTATTTCTGTTCCTTTACCCTTATCACTTTCTAAATGGATGTTCCATCCATGTACTTTGCAAATGTGTTTGATATAGAACAAGCCTAACCCAAAACCCTTTACATTATGAATATTTCCTGTTGGAACTCGATAGAATTTTTTAAATACCTTTTTATGTAAAGATTTATCTATCCCGATTCCTTCATCTTTAACGCTCAAAAGGATATTCTCATTTTCCTGTTTGGTGGTAATTTCCAGTTTAGGAGCCTCTTTACTGTATTTCATGGCATTGTCCAGTAGATTGTGTAGCACATTCGTTAGGTGATGCCTATCAGCTTGTATGGTGGGTAAGGAGTTATCCAATTTGCTTGTTAACTGCCCTTTTTGTTGTTGTACTTTTATAGAAGTGCTCGCTATAATACCTGTCAATAATTCATTTAATTGAATCGGCTCTTTTTTTAATTCAAAGGTATTTCGTTCCACTCTAGCGATATTCAGAACTTTTTCTACCTGATCATTTAAGCGTTGGTTTTGCTCTTGCAAGATATGGGTATAGCGTTGCAAACGATCATTCCCTTGTAGCTCTTCTGCATTTTTCAAAACATTCGCTGATATTTTTATCGTAGATATGGGTGTTTTAAATTCATGGGTCATATTATCTATGAAATCTTTTTGCATCTCGGACAATCGCTTTTGGGCTAAAATCACCCAAATCGCATAAGCAAAAAAGAAAATAGATAACATCAACAAACCCGTAAAAAATAATGCTAAGCGGACTTGTCCCAACAAGTAACTCTCTCGATTCAACAATTTAATACCAAAGTAATAAGTCAATCCCTCCATAGTAGGTAATTTGCCTAAATCCTTTGGTGGCGTTGTAGCTTTTTCATCCGTTAGATCACAGTATCCACCATACACCATTCTATCATTACTGCAATCAAAAATAGCATATTCAAATTCTACATCTAGTGCATGATCTTCAAAGGCTTTTATCAAATAATATTCTAGTACAGGAGAGTAAATTCGATTATTAGTATTGACCACATAATAATTAGAAGATCGCCTCCGAATCATATCTTGATTGGGCAATTCCACTCCATCTTGTTCCGCTAAATTCTTCGCCGCCTGAATCAGCGCAATCTTTACCGTTTGATGAAATTCGTCTTCTTTTAAATTCCAAGAATTATACACCCAATAAGACTGTATGACCAGAATGCCAATAATGGCAATGGCTCCTAATAGGATGACCCGTCTTATGATGTTATTATTCATTGGAAAAACGCGCTAAAATCGGAGGTGGATAATCCATCCACCGTAAACCGAATAAAGACTAATGCAAATTGCAATAAAAAAAAGTTTAGCGAAAGGGAGGGCAAGTCGTTAACAGGGCATTAACAAGGAAATTTCATGAAAATTGGAATCGTGGAAAGACTAATAAATACCAAAGGAAGAAGATCGCACCTTTACTTGAGAAAGGTACGATAATTCTTCACTGTTTTTATTGAGTTAATTTATTTACTAGTCTCGATATCTTGGTTAGGCGATGACGATTGAGCGAATAGAATGCTTGATCAGCATCTTCAGTAATTTCCAATAATTGAGCCTGGTCCAAGGACTCTAAATGAACTTGAATGGAACTGTAGTGCACCCCCATTTGGTTGGCGATGGTTATTTCATTTAGATTAGACCGATTTTGTAAAATGGAAATAATCTCTTGAATTTCTTTTTGATTTAAGGCATTTAATATAGTAAAAGCAGAACGGCATTTCTGCTGAAGGTCAGACGTAAACATCTTTTGAGAAGCCATGTCAAGGAGGTAGTTTGTTTATCGAATAGTGTTTCAAATCCTATCCAAGAAAAAATTCCAAAACGCAAATTCCAAATTCCAAACACCAATACTAGGATTGGAATTGGGAATTTAAAATTTGGAATTTTAATCTTTGAATACCTCGTAAAGATAGCAGAATTAAAGAGTAAATGGGTGGGGAGTTAGGGACGAGTTACGTATCGGTAGGTTTTAACCTAAAAGCGGTAGTTTTTTATATTTTTGGACTTTTAAGAAACACTCCATTGGATGGAATTTGAGTTTTGGAATTTTAAATCAATTAACTCTTATCAGGGCAAGCGCCGTTACATTGCCCATACAAATTGAGCGAGTGGTGGGTAATGGTAAATTTTAATAAATCTCCCATCATGTTCTTAATTTGTTGGATGCGAGGATCGCAAAATTCCAATACCTTTCCACAGTCCACACAGATCAAATGATCGTGCTGTTTGTAGCCATAAGACTTTTCGTATTGGGCTAAATTCTTACCAAATTGATGCTTAGTCACTAAGTCACAAGAAACCAATAATTCCAACGTATTATACACCGTTGCCCGACTTACCCGATAGTTTTGATTTTTCATGTGAATGTACAAGGCCTCTGCATCAAAGTGATCGTCTCGGCAATAGATCTCTTCTAAAATAGCGAACCGTTCTGGCGTTTTCCGCAAGTTATTTTTCTCTAAGTATGCTGAGAAAATATTCAACACTTCTTTTATCGTTTGTTCTTTACTGCTAGCGTCTTGCATAATTTGAAATGAGTTCAAAAATCGAGGCACAGAATCACTGAACTAAGCTACTGTTCCTGTTCTTTAGTCTTATAACAAAGATAAGGAAGATTCGGTTGAATCACTAATGGTGTTCTATTGCTCTATTGTCTCATTGTCTCATTGCTCTATTGTCTCATTGTTCTATTGTCTCATTGTCTCATTGTTCTATTGTCTCATTGTCTCATTGTTTTCAACGCTAGCATAGAAACAATGGAACAATGAGCCTACTCTAAAAAGTCATTTTGAGCGAGATATGCCAAATTTTTAAAATTTGGCATATCTATACTTTGCTAAAAATCAAAACTTTACAAAAAAATATTTAATGTAATTATTTCGATTTTTCATTAAAACAGA
>CALJIQ010000258.1 GCA_937973995.1 uncultured Saprospiraceae bacterium | reverse complement strand
TATATCTGCCATAATCAAAAAATCAATTACATCTCATCTGTGAAATCTTTCCATAATCTGAGAAATCTGCGATTCAGACAAATTGCGGAAACTGCCGCTTCCATTCTCCTAAAATAGAGGAGGCTACCTTATGATGCCCATAAGCAAATTTGACATCTTGGGATAGATTTACGGGGTCACTTCCAAGTGCTATTGATACCCCCATATCTTTTTATCACTTAAAATCCCGAAGGGATTGAATACAAATAGCCCTAGATGCAATCTAGGGATCAGAGATAAAGCGTTTTTCCCAACCCAGAATGGGTTGAACACACAATATTCAACTCTTTCAGAGTTGGGATATGCTCCATACATGATGTCACCGTATTGCATACGGTGCTATTCATTTTGAATCCCTTCGGGATTTGGAGATGTGGGGTATCAATAGCACTTCCAAGTGCCCCTAATTAAAACGGAAAGTCACGGGATGAGTACATAAAAAAAGGGATGCAAGTAAATTTTGTTACTTGCATCCCTTTTTTTACAATAGATCAATGGGACAATGAATCAATAGATCAATGGGACAATAGATCAATGAACCAATGGCATTACTGTATCAACCCTCTCTCTTTAGCCCGCTGCTCCCATTTGCGTCGAGCCAACGCCTGCAAATCCGCTTCTCCATCCGACTCATCTGTGATCTCTAAACCTAATAAGGTCTCTAAGACATCTTCTAGGGTGACTATTCCTACGAGTGTGCCGTAGTTGTCTACAACAATGGCTAAGTGATTATCCTTTTTCGTAAGTGTCTCAAATATTTTGGGTAAAGGCTCATCGTCTCTGACTGTTATCACATCTCTACGTAGTTCCTTTAATTGCTTATCATCCTCGTCTTCCACTAGGTGCTGCAACAAGTCATCTTTAAGGACAATACCCGTGATATTATCAACGGTGTCTTTATAAATAGGAATTCTGGAAAAGCGTAAAGACTGGTTATTTTTATAATTATTTTTATAAAAATTCATTAAAGTTTCTGACTCTTCTGCTCCTTTCATAACCGTTCTAGGAGTCATAATATCTCTAACGGTAACTTCTTCAAACTTTAATAAGTTATTGATAATCGTGGATTCGTTTTCTGCCAATACACCACTCTCTGCACTCGCCGTCGTCATAGCAGATAAGTCTGCTTTGCTAAATACACTTTTATTCTTATCACTTTTTAGATTCTTGGTAATTAACTGACTAATCCAAATAAAAGGAGCCAAAATAAACATTAAGAATTTCAACGATCTCACCGTAAAAGGAGCTAATTGCTTCCAAAGATTGGCACCAATTGTCTTTGGGATAATTTCAGATAAAATAAGAATGGCAAGCGTCATTACCGCTGCTACCACCTGTTCCCAACTAAATAAACCAAATAAAGGTGGAGAATCTTTAAAAAACTCTCCTGCTTGTGCTCCAACGCCAATCGCCCCAACGGTATGTGCAATGGTATTCAAAGTAAGGATGGCAGAAAGCGGGCGATCAATGTCTTCTTTGTATTCTTCTAGCTGCAAGCCAACCGCAGAGCCTTCTTGTACTTTCCGATTAATATAAGAAGGCGTAATGCTCAATAAAACCGCCTCCCAGATGGAGCATAAAAAGGAGAACGTAATAGATAAAAGAAAGAAAAGTATAAGTACTGTCATGTATTAATAAGCGAAATGAATAATGGGAAATGACAAATTTCGTTATCATTTCAAGGTGTCTTAGGGTAATAAACGAATAAAGACTACCCTAAGACGTTAAAAAAAGTGCAAAAATATCAAAAAAGGAAGACTTATCTTTGGCTTATTAAGCTGTTAGCCATAAGCTGTTAGTAATTAGTTGCTAACTCTTCGGTTAATAGCTAATAGCAAACTGCTAATAGTTCGGTAAAATGACCCGCTTCTGGAGACTACTACAATATGCAAAAAAATACAAGGGACTCATTATATTGAGTATTCTTTGCAATGTCCTAACGGCATTGTTTACAGTAGTCAGTGCGCCAGCGATCATTCCTTTCTTGCAAATATTATTCGGATTAGAACAACCTCTGCTCGATGCACCAGCCTTTAATTGGAGTTTTGACGGTATAAAAGCCTATACCAATTACTCCCTCAGTTATTTAATCCAAGAGCAAGGGAAGCAAGGGGCATTGGTGTATGTCTGTGTTGGTATTATTTTAATCTTCTTTTTTAAAAATCTATTTCGGTATTTATCCATGTTTTTTATGGCACCTGTCCGAAATGGGATGGTAAGGGATATTAGACAACAACTATTCGATCAAGTGATTCGATTAGATATGGCATGGATGACCGAAAAAAGAAAAGGAGATTTAATTGCTCGAATGGCTACGGATGTACAGGAGGTGGAGTGGAGCATTTTTAATGTTCTAGTGACCATCTTTAGAGAACCCTTAGTGATTATCGGCAGTCTCCTGTTTTTGCTTTATGTAAGTCCACAATTGACCTTGTTTGTTTTCGTTTTAATGCTTTTTACAGGAATCATTATTGGAGGGATTGGCAAGACCTTAAAACAGAAATCAAATAAAGTACAAGAGTCCTTGGGGAATTTGATTGCCAAATTAGAAGAGAACCTGTCGGGTTTAAGAATTATCAAAAGTTTTGGAGCGGAAGCGTTTCAATCCCAACAATTTAAAAAAGAAAATAATCGTTATCAGCAATTGCTAACCAAATTGCTTTGGCGAAGAGATTTATCTTCTCCTTTATCCGAATTTTTAGGGATTACCATGGTTGCTATCTTGCTATGGTATGGCTCAGGTTTGGTGTTTTCAGGGGAATTACGGGCAGAATCCTTTTTAGCCTTTTTATTAGCATTTTTTAATGTCAGTCAACCTACGAAAGCATTTTCCTCAGCTTTTTATAATATCCAAAAAGGAATGGCAGCGGTAGAAAGAATAGACCAAATACTATTGGCCACCCAACAGATCAAAAGTCCCCCTATTGCGGATAACTTGTCGAGTTTTCAACAATCAATAGCCTTTAAAAAGGTCTCCTTTCGATACAATAAGAAGGAGCGGTATGTGTTAAACAATATCAACTTTAGCATACCCAAAGGAAAGGTAATTGCCATTGTGGGGGCTTCTGGTTCGGGAAAGACGACTTTGGTGGATATTTTGCTTAGATTATATCAGGTAGAGGAAGGAGCCATTGAAATAGATGGAATTCCCATCCAGCAATTATCTTTACAACAATTGCGGCAGCAATTTGGAGTGGTTTCCCAAGACCCAGTATTGTTTAATGACACGATTTTCAATAATATTGCTTTTGGTTTGACCGATATTTCTAGGGAGGCCGTCCAAAAAGCAGCACAAATAGCGAATGCGGAGGAGTTCATACAACAATTCCCGCTACAATACGAGACGATTATAGGAGATGGTGGGAATAAACTAAGTGGTGGACAACGACAGCGATTGACCATTGCCAGAGCTATTCTCAGAAATCCGCCTATTTTAATTTTGGATGAAGCGACCTCTGCCTTAGATACCGCATCTGAAAAACTGGTACAATCTGCATTGAAAAAAATCATGCGAGATAGAACCACGATTATTATTGCCCATCGGCTTTCTACGATTAAATTCGCAGATGAAATTATCGTCCTTCGAGATGGTAGGATTGTAGAGCGAGGGACGCATCAACAATTATTGAATCAGAAGGGGGTGTATGAGAAGTTATTTGAGAGTTATTGAGGAAAATTGAAAATTATTATTTTGAACGGAGTGAAATTGTTAGATGGCTAGATTGCTTGATGAACTGTGCTTAACTGCAAGCAAAAAAGTGAAAAAGTTTACTTGTCAGCTTGCTGTTTTATGTGATAATCGTTGTCAAACATTCTTTTGAAATGGACACAAGCAAAGAACTGTTTGACTAATTTAT
>CALJIQ010000257.1 GCA_937973995.1 uncultured Saprospiraceae bacterium | reverse complement strand
TCCTTGACCAATTGGGAATTGGTAGTCATTAGGTCTGGTATTATGAGGTAGTTGAAATAATAGATAGAAAGTTGAGCCTATTCAATTTTTGACACCATTTTTATTGCTACTTTAGCCATGTTAAGCGGCGCTGGTCACCATTATAGCTTAATAATGACAGCGTCAAAAAAAGCCTTAACTATCTTTGAATGAGGACTATTAACTGTAATTGAATAAAATGAAATTGAATAATCCAACTTTATTACGCCAACAAGCCTATATAAACGGACATTTTGTCCATGCGCTTACCGAAAAAACCTTTCCAGTTTACAATCCTTATAATGGCGAAAAAATAGCTGAGGTAGCGGACTGTGGTGTAAAAGATACCCAAATGGCCATTGAAAAAGCAGCAGTGGCTTTTCAATCTTGGAGACAGTTAACAGGTACAGAACGAGGGCAAATTTTAAGAAGGTGGTACGAATTGCAAATTGAAAATTTAGAAGATTTAGCGACTATCCTGACGATGGAACAAGGGAAGCCATTAGCAGAGGCAAAAGGAGAAATTCGCTACGGTGCTTCCTTTGTAGAATGGTTTGCGGAAGAGGCTAGAAGGGTATATGGAGATACGATTCCTGGGCACCAAAGAGATAAACGAATCATAACCATCAAGCAACCCGTAGGGGTAGTGGCAGCAATTACCCCTTGGAATTTTCCAAATGCGATGATTACCAGAAAGGTTGCTCCTGCCTTAGCCGCTGGCTGTACGGTAGTAATAAAGCCCGCTGAATTAACGCCTTTATCGGCTATTGCTTTGGCCGTTTTAGCAGAGGAGGCGGGTATTCCTCCTGGCGTTTTTAATATTCTTACGACTCAATCTCCAAAAGAAGTCGGACAAGAATTAACCACTAATCCAACCGTTCGAAAACTGTCTTTTACGGGCTCGACGGCGGTTGGCAAAATTTTATTAAAACAATGTGCAGATACTGTCAAAAAAGTATCTATGGAATTGGGCGGGAATGCGCCGTTCATTGTTTTTGATGATGCGGATTTAGATGCCGCAGTAGCAGGTGCGATCGCATCAAAATATCGAAATGCGGGACAGACCTGTGTTTGCTCTAATAGAATCTTTGTCCAAGAAGGAATCTATCAAGCATTTACAGAAAAATTTACAGCAGCGGTAAAAGAACAGACTATCGGAAATGGCATGGAGGAAGGGGTCGTTATTGGTCCAATGATAGAAGAAAAGGCCATTCAATCGGTCGAAAGGGTAGTAGCCAATGCCCTTGATAATGGCGCTACATTATTAGTAGGCGGTAAGCGACATGGTACTGCCAATTCCCTAATTTACGAACCTACCGTTTTAACAGAAGTGAATAAAGACATGCAGGTTTTTCGCCAAGAAATTTTTGGTCCCGTTGCTCCTGTGTTTAAATTTAAAACAGAAGAAGAAGTCCTTAGCCTAGCTAATGATACGCCTTATGGTTTAGCAGCCTATTTCTATGGTCGAGATTATGCCCGAATCTGGCGAGTAGCGGAGGGGCTAGATTATGGAATGGTCGGAATTAATACTGGTATGATTTCTACTACGGTGGCTCCTTTTGGAGGCGTCAAAGAAAGTGGTTTCGGTCGAGAAGGATCTAAATATGGGATGGATGATTATTTAGAAATGAAGTATTTGTGTTGGGGACTGTGATAGGTAAATCGTGTTGATATAAAGTAGTAGGAATAGATGAGGCTATTTAAAAGGGGAAGAGTACAAAAGTTTCTAAAACTTTTGTACTCTCTACTATACGGACTTTTCAGAGACTCCGAAAAAACCATTACTTTACCACTACTAATTTTTGCTGTCCAATAATTTTATTATCCGCTATAACCGTAATTTGATAAACGCCATTTGTAAATTCTGACATGGTAAATTCAGTACTATAGTTGTCTTTTAAATTCATGATTTTGACCACTTTACCTAAGTTGTCATTGATTATAATTTGATGGTTACCAAGTAGCCTGTTTTGTAATTCTACTTGCACCAAATTAGAGGTAGGGTTCGGATACACTAAGAATTTCTCTGTCAGATTTCGGGAATCATTTGTCGCTATTTTAAACGAAGCGAATGTTGCTTCCTCATCCTCTGTTAATGCTCCTTCGCCTAGTACCACCTCTATATCATCACAGATCAAATGCCAACTTTCATCATACACATCTACGTAGTAGGTACCATTGGATAAGTCTGTAACAGTTTGAGTAGAACCACATTTGCTATTGCATTCGAATACATGTTCCCAAACTGGTTGGCGACGATATACTTTAAAGAAATAGGCTTCTCCCTGTGTGCCTGTCATAGTGATATTGCCTGATTGATAGGTAATGGTGATAGCATCGCACTGAATTTCTCCTGAATTATTCGAACAGGCTCCTTCTTCATACTCCACTCCTTTACACGCTGCTTCACAAGCATTGTCATAAGTCAATCCGTCGCTTCCACAGACTTGATTCTTTTCTGTTGGACAGTTGCAAGAACTTGTTCCATTCAGGACTAAATCTACTTCATCGTCTTCATCAACTACGCAGGGTCCCACGTTTTGAATTCGATCTGGTGTGGAATCAATATCATCTTGATCGGCTTCCAACACTAAGGCACCAATATTGATTGGGTCTTCCGATAAGGTAAATAATTGAACGGTCAAAGTAGCCGTTTCTCCTGCCCCTAATTGGGGTAGCGTCCAATTTTGATTTAAATAATTATAAGAACCTGCTGTGGCAGAATACTCCGTAGTAGCATACACAATATTGCTTGCACTTTGAAAACCAGCTGAGCCACCCCCACAAACAGTTAGGTTAATTTTTACCCCTGTGGCTTCTATATTTCCCTTATTGACTACACTAACAGTTAATGGCAATTTCGTATAAATAGATGGATTGATCTGAGGAGTGGTGAGGTCTAGTTCTAGATCAATATTGGAAGCAGTATTATCACAAGGACCTTCCGTCCAAGTTACCCCATCACATTCTGCTTCGCAGGCATTATTATAGGTTTTTCCGTTATCTCCACAAACAGGAATCACCACAGTAGGACAAACACATCCACCAGCATTTAATGTTAATACCGCTTCATCATCTTCTGTTGCTGTGCAACTTGTAAAGACCTCTTTGTTAGGAGAAGAATCTATATCTAAGGGGGATGCTTCTCGGATGGTAGCCAAAATATTTATTGGTTCTTCTGTCAATGTGAATACCTGAATGGTTAAAGTGGCACTTGCCCCTGCTGCTAATTCTGGAATTTGCCAAGTTTGCCATAATCCATCATAAGAGCCTGTACTGGTTTTGTAATCTGCATTGGCATATACTAATCCAACACCGTTAAAAAACAAATCTGGTACCTCATTATTAGGACCACAAGTGGCTAAGGAAACAGTAATATTATTAGCTTGAACGGTACTAGTATTATTAATCGTGACGGTTACGGGTAAGGTATTGTAAAGGGAAGGGGTATTATTGGTGGTTGAAATGTTTAGTTCTAAATCTGTTTTTCCTGGAGGAACATCATCTGAACAATCTTCAATAATGGATTGTAAGTTGTCGCATCCCAATGCATTGTCAGATATATCAAAAGGCACTCCTCTTAGTCTGCTTACTATATCTACTAAAGGACAGCAATTTGCTAACAAAGGATTACGGTTAAGCGAGAATACATTTTGGGTAGCGGAAGGACTACCAATGGACTTAATATTTTTTAAACCACTTATATCACTCAAAGAATCATTGGCGGCAATCACTAAATATTCAGAAATACTTTCCAAGGAAAAAAGCCGAATACTTTTTAGTCTAGCATTACTAGCAATTGTTATCTCCCCTTCAACTTTTTTTAGGTTTCCTAGGTCAATGATTTCCAGTTGACGATTATTAATAAATTGGAGACTACCATCAATAAAAGTACGGGTTCCACCTATTAAGAGGGTGTCTCCTATTATTTCATTTATACCATTCAATCCATTTGTATTGGTAATGCTTGTGCCTTCAATAAAAATGCGATTCCCAACACTTTTCACATTTTCTAATCCATCCAGATTCGTTAATTGGCTAACATCCGAGCCAATAATTTCAATGCCTTTGCCAATACTAGTAAGGCTTCTTAATCCTTCCAAACTAGTTAAACTATTGGCAGTAGAGCGTATAAAAAATCCACCCGTAATGGTGGTGATCCCTGCTAGTTGATCCACATTAGTAATGTCTGCCCCTGCAATGGCGATGGCTCCATCAAAAACCTCACAGGGTATAAAAGCATCTACTTGAGCTTGTGAAGTAAAGGTAAGAATGTCTGCTTGACAATCGAAGGGTTTTGGAGATAGCGATCTAAAAAGTGATTTTTTAAAACCCTTTTTTAGATCGCTGTCTCAGAAGTTGCAGAGCAAGTTAGGCAATAGTATAAAGTTTAATTGATCATTGGTCTGTGTACAAATCTAAGTCTTTTTCTTCAAGACTTTAGGCACCTTTACCTTTGTGGCGGCCTCTTTTATTTTTTTTGCTTTCTTTTGCTCATTATTACTTTCGTATAAACAATACTGCTCATATTTAGTCGCATCTGTTTCTACCCAAATGTCTTTGCCGATATTACAAACGATGATCAGTTCGTCGTAGATTTTGTTGCCCATTTCTACCCTGCGCTCCACGGATATATCTCGATCGGCAACCTTGTCTTGCTGGATATTGATGGCATTTTCGAAAGTACGGCATGCTTCCATCACCTTAGTGATACCGGTATCACTAATGCCTACTTCCGATAGAAAGTCTATTTGTTGTCGAGCTACCCTAGCTACTCTCCGTCCACAGAACACCAATTGTGCATCTGTCATATCGCCCATTTTGGAGGTACCAAATTTTCGGTATCGCCCCGTTCGATTACTGTATTTCATAGACACTTTCGTCATGATACTACGAATGGCATTTTTGAGCTTTTCTCTCGCCGCATCTTTTTTTTCTGTGACGACCATTTGATCGCCCACCAATTCATCATCATCAGGTAATGCCCGAAATTTATCACAATTGGTCTTAAATCCTTTTAGTCGTTCTAAGTCGTAGCTGTATTGTTTGAAGTAATCTATATCACGGTGGGTATGCTTGATGCGCTCAATGCACTGCATATAGAGGTCTGCATCAGGGAAGTTATATTTTCTATTTTCTGTTTGTTTCTTCATGAGTCAGCTTGAATGATTTTCAGTTGCTTACAAATGTAAAACATTTACACATAAAAATAAATGTTTTAATAACGAAAATTTTATTCTTTAATTGTTAAAGTTCTTTTCCTCAGTTAACATAATCTGTTTTATAAATAGATAAGCAATTTATAAATAGAGTCTTTTATTTTTGTGATGTTGGAGGAATGTTTTTTTGGTGCTAACTGTTTTCATTTTGACATGTTCTTAGTCAAAAAGGAAAAGGTGTCGGATACTTCGCTATAACAAAGGGATAGTGTATCAAATGTGTTGATTTGGTGAAATTGGTTAGCATTTTTGGAAATGCCAACTATCTTTCAATCAAATATTTGATACATCACCTAGCAAAAGAAAAGAAACCAACAAAACTGTGAGTTGTTATCAAGTAGAAAAGTATCCGGTATCTGTTTATCAAATGAAACCATCTAGCCTATTTATTATCAAAAAAGTAACCTAATGTTAAAAAAAGTAAGAGTCGATAAATGGTTATGGAGTGTGAGAATATTTAAATCAAGAACCTTAGCTTCAGATTCCTGCAGGTCTGGAAAAGTGAAAATAGACGGTAATTCCATCAAGCCTTCCTATATGGTACAAAGAGGGGAGACCTTGCAAGTGCGAAAGAATGGTTTTGATATGGTCTATAAAGTTGTGGACTTATTAGACAAGCGGGTATCTGCCACCTTGGCGGAACCTTGTTATGAGAACTTAACCCCTAAAGAAGAGTTAGAAAAATACTCGGACTGGTTTGTTGGCAAAAGGGGAGTAGAGAGTAGAGAAAAAGGGGAGGGAAGACCTACCAAAAAGGAACGTCGAGAAATAGATAAATTTAAAGATGATCGGTTTTGAATAAATTTTAAACTCCAAAACTCAAATTTCAAACTACGCTATCGTTGAACGCTAATCGTTGAAATTTGGAATTTGGAATTTGTGATTTGAAATTTAACTACCAATAAATCGGCTTTAAATTTGAATTATACACCACATGATAGGTAATAAAAGAGTAGTGGTGGTTATGCCTGCTTACAATGCTGCTCGCACATTAGAACGTACTTACCAAGAGATTCCCTTTGAGATTGTGGATGAAGTGGTATTGACAGATGATTCTAGTAGAGATGATACCATTGAGGTGGCGCAAGCGCTAGGTATTCAACATATCATGGTACATGAAAAAAATAAGGGGTATGGTGGCAATCAAAAAACCTGTTACCGTAAAGCCTTAGAGTTGGGTGGAGATATAGTCATCATGTTACATCCCGATTATCAATATACACCCAAACTAATTTATTCGATGGCGTATTTGATAGCCAATGACGTTTATCCTGTTGTATTTGGTTCTAGAATTTTAGGGAGGGGCGCATTAAAAGGAGGCATGCCCTTGGTAAAATATATTGCTAATCGCATTTTGACTCTCTTTCAAAATATACTCCTTCGCCAAAAGTTATCGGAGTATCATACGGGGTATCGAGCGTTTAGCAAGGAGGTCCTGCAGAGCCTTGATTTTATGCATTGTTCAGATGATTTTGTTTTTGATAACCAAATGGCCGCCCAAATATTTTACAAAGGTTTTGAAATTGCAGAAATTACTTGCCCTACGAAATATTTTGAAGAAGCCTCTTCCATCAATTTTTATAGAAGTGCCGTATATGGACTGGGTGTTTTGAAAGTATCCATTCAGTACCGATTAAGTAAATGGGGGATCTGGAAAGCGAAAATATTTAGGAACTAAGTGCCTAACTAAGTAGTAGGACAAAAATAAATGTTCCAATTTTTTGAGACTTTTCGTTAGCTTTCAAAAATAAACTCCTTGACATACGTTCATTTTTGAAAACTAACAAAAAGTCAATAGGAACATTTATTTTTTCAACGTCCCGTATAAAGAACAGTAAACCCTTTGTCTCTAGGATTATTTAAAAAACATTTTTAAATCGCTGCCGCTAAAAGAACCTCACTGCCGAGCTTGCGTAGCAAGCGAGGTATAAAATTTATGGATTCAACACATAGCTGTAGTTGTCAAAATTTACCACCCAAATGGAACCAATCAGACGAATGGTATGTTTTTTAAATAATCCTAGAG
>CALJIQ010000256.1 GCA_937973995.1 uncultured Saprospiraceae bacterium | reverse complement strand
GTCTGACAAAAATAAGTTAACAACTTTGCTTTTCAGTTGATTGATTATTAATTACTGATTATTAGCTAATTAGGCGTGTTCAGTAGCGTCTGGAAAATAATTAATAATCAATAATTAATAATGTCACACTACTTACTTATTATCAAAATCGTTTCTTTTCTTTGTGATGTCTTCCAAACTTAACCTATTGTCAAAAACGTCTCAAGAATTTTAACATCGTCAATAAAATGAATAAATCAACTTTATTTTTTCTTTTACTAGGAATCTATTTACTAAGCGCTTGCCAGTCAAGCGAGGAAGTGGACCCTTATCAAAAACCAGACGATAACCGTTTTACCCATGCGGCCTTGAATGAACCGGGGTCATTGGACGAACCCATGGCATTTACTTTTCTGAATACAGAAGATATGTTGGTGGTAGAGCGCAAGGGCGGCGTGAAGTCTTTTAACGTGGAATCCAGAGAAATGAGGCAGGTGGGATTTGTGCCAGTCAATACGAAGTATGTCAATAAAGAAGGAAAGTCTCGGGAAGCAGAAGAAGGCTTAATGGGTATCATTGCCCATCCTAACTTTGCCTCCAATAAATGGATCTTTATGTTGTATGCTGATCCCGATGAAGCGAAGCATGTATTAGCACGTTGGGAATACAACGGAGATACAATTGTAGAATCTTCCAAAATGGTTGTATTGGAATATCCCACTCAGCGTGCAGAATGTTGTCATACAGGCGGAGGAATGGTATTTGATAAAGATGGAAATTTATTTTTGACCACAGGTAATAATACGGTTAATCCGCCGCAAGGAACTTCCAACTTAGATGAGCGCCCAGGTAGAGAATATCATGACGATCAGCGTACGGCTGGCAACTCTAATGATTTGAGAGGAAAAATTTTACGCATCCATCCAGAAGACGATGGCAGTTATACAATCCCCGAAGGGAATTTATTTGCAGAAGGCACGCCCAAAACCCGTCCCGAAATTTACACCATGGGACACCGAAACCCTTGGCGGATTTCCATTGATAGTCAAACAGGATATATCTATTGGGGAGAAGTAGGACCAGATGCTGGGGCAAACACCGATCAAGGGGCAAGAGGTTATGATGAATTTAATCAGGCCAAAGAGCCAGGCTTTTTTGGCTGGCCTTACTTCATCGGCGATAACCAACCCTATGCGGATTATGATTATGAGACAGACTCTATTTATGGTATGTTTGATGTCGAGCACCCTATAAACACCTCGCCGAATAATACAGGTATCCAAGAATTGCCGCCACCGCAAAAAGCCTTTATCTGGTATCCTTATGCCAACTCAGAAGAATTTCCCTTATTGGGCAGCGCGGGTAGAAATGCGACGGGCGGACCTGTTTTTCGCTTAGCAGATTTTCCTAAATCGGATAAACGCTTTCCCGCTTATTATGATGGAAAATGGTTGATTATAGATTTTATGCGAGGATGGATTATGTCTGTTACGATGGATGAAAATGGCGACTATGTGTCTATGGAACCCTTCTTACCCAACGAAGGTTTTCAAAGTGCGATTGATATACAATTTAGTCCAGATGGAGATTTGTATGTATTAGAATATGGTTCGGCTTGGTTTAGAGGAAATGATAATTCCTTCATAAAACGGGTTCAATATAATGGAGGAAATCGTCCACCTATCGTAAAAGCGAGTGCTGATAAAACAGCAGGAACATTGCCCTTAACCATCCAGTTAAGTTCAGAAGGTACGATAGATTATGACGAAGATAAATTGACCTACGAATGGACGATTGTATCGGAGGATGGTACGAATAATGTCATAAAAGGAGCCAACCCAAGCCTCACTTTAGACCAAGAAGGTTTATACAATATTTATCTCACCGTTACCGATAGCAAAGGCAATAGTAGCGAACAAGTTTTTGAAGTAACAGCAGGCAATGAGCCTCCAGAAGTGGCCATTGATATAGCAGAAGGGAATCAATCTTTTTATTTTCCTGGTAGTGAGTTAGCCTATGCGATTCAAGTGAAAGACATGGAAGATGGTTCGGTTAGTACTGGTACGATCCAACCAGAAAATATAGCGGTTAATTTTGACTATGCACCAGAGGGATTTGACCCTATTGAAATTGCACAAAATCATGTAGCGAGTGATGATTGGATTACCTTCTCCAGAGGTAAGAAATTGATTGATGAAAGCGATTGTCTATCTTGTCATCGAGTAGATGTCAAGTCCATTGGTCCAAGTTATGTAGAAGTAGCTAAGAAGTATAAGGGCGACCCCAAAGGACAAGCCATTATAGCGGATAGAATTATCAACGGAAGTGTTGGCTATTGGGGCGAACATGCCATGAGTGCCCACCCTAATTTATCAAAAGGAGATGCTAAACGGATGGTGGACTATATCATGGGTTTAAACGAACCCCAAGCTACTCCTGAGGCACTTCCGTTATCAGGAAATTTTCAAACTGCTGCTCCCAAAGGCACAAATGGTAAAGGTGCCTACTTGTTGAGAGTAGCCTATACCGATAAAGGAACTAGTAAGTTAGAAGGATTAACCACCGAGAAAATTATCGCCTTACGCAATCCCAGAATCAATCCAGAAAACTATGATGTAGCGAAAGGAACCCAGCTACTTACCACACCAGGACGTTCCTTTAATATCATAGAACACAATGGCTATTTGGGTTTTAATGAGTTAGACTTAACAGGCATTAGCGAATTAGAAATTGGAGCAGAAGCCGATAAGCGAGTAGCTGCAACAGGGGCCGTCATAGAAGTTCGATTGGATACACCTGATGGACAACTAGTTGGTGCAACTGAAAAAATAGAACAATTAGACATTGATTTTGGAGCAGAATACGAGAAGGTAAAAGCGGCTTGGGAAAAAGGCGGCAAAAAAGGGCCTGAACCTAATTATTGGCAAGTACGAGAAAGTTTTAAACCTAAATATACTGTTCCTATCAAAGGGACAGAAGGCAAGCATAATCTCTATTTAGTTTTTAAAAATTCGGACGTACAAGAAGGACAGATTTTGCTGCAAATGAATTCTATTGAGTTTAAGAATGGGGCAAGGATGGTTCAATAGGGTTGCTGTTTATTAATTTGATATGACATTCAGAACAATACGAAAATCAAAACCCGAATACGAAAAAGATGGCTTGTCCTATATCACGGTAAAAAGTGCAGCATTGAAAGGGAGAGGAGATATTTCCGTGTTTACTCCGAGTCAAGCAAAAGGCAAAAAAGAGGTGCCTGTCATTTTGTTATTGCATGGGGTATATGGCAGTCATTGGGCATGGACCTTAATAGGAGGCATACATCATACGCTGCAAAGAATGATCGACGCCAAAGAAGTGCAGCCCTTTATACTAGTGATGCCATCGGATGGATTGTGGGGAGATGGAAGTGGATATATTCCACATTATGCCCAAGATTTTCAAGAGTGGGTCGGAGTAGAAGTTCCAGCGGTAGTTCGACAAGAAATAGAAGAAGTGGGAGAGCATTCCACTTTTTATATTAGTGGGCTTTCTATGGGCGGTTATGGAGCCATTCGTTTGGGTGCCTTATATCCCGATACCTTTAAAGGGATTAGTGCCCATTCTAGTTTAACTACGGCAAAAGAATTACAAATTTTCGTAGAGGAAGATTGGTCAAAAGGACAGCGACATCAACACTTCACTTCTTTGATAGCATTGTTAAACAATCACCAAGATACCTTACCGCCTTTGCGTTTTGATTGTGGAAAATCGGATGTGCTCTTTGAAGCTAATCAACGCTTGCATGGGCAGTTAACCCAACGAAGTATCCCACATGATTTTGATGTTTTTGAGGGAGCGCATACATGGGAATATTGGGCGGAACATATTGAGGAGACTTATTTGTTTTGTGAGCGTTTGCGAAATTCTTAGTCCTGTCGGAGTTAGGTTCATATGAAATATTAGAAAATTAATTACTATTTAAGAGACTGAATACCTTGTAATAATGAACTCCCTCCAACCCCCTCTTTTTAAGAGAGGGAGTATCCCATCGATAAAAGTAACCCTTTGTCAATAAGTGTTCCCCTCCATTTTAAGGGAGGGGTTAGAGGAGGGTTATTCTTCGATGAGCTATTACTTTTGTCAATTATTTACTTACAATTTAGTTAACTTATGCATACTTCATATGCACCCTTAAGAGTATGTCTAAAATTTATTTCGAGTTGAAAATCAATAGTTTGCGGTTCTGGGGAAGAAAAAATTAGTGCGTTTAGCGAGCTAAATAAGCTCATTTTTTCAAAGTCAGGTTCGTAAAATATTGGTTTTCAGCCGATAGAAATTTAGATATACTCTAAGCGACGAAATGAAAATCAACGAGTAGAAAATTTCTTTATAGAAGCATAAAGTCAACAAAATGAAAAACCTAATTTTATTCAGCATTTTCGCTTGCTGTTCCATTAGTTGTAGTACAAGCGAAAAAATGGCAATTCCAACGCTCCAACAAGAGGCAGCGGTGCCACAAGAAGCACCAACCATGAAAGAAGTAACAGGTGGAGAATATACCTTAGTCATAGAAGGTTTCGATTGGGGCGCAGCTGCCAGCAAAGTCATTCTTTCTATGGAAGATAGTGTAGCAACTGTCACTGGCAATCCTTTTGAAGTACAGGTAAATCGAGCAACAGAATGTGCTGAATTAACACCCGAAGAAGCGAAAGGAAATTTGAAAGTGCTGTATGCTTATGTGTCTGATGCTAAAGGAAAGAGAGTAGCAAAAGGTATGCATGTTACGCTAGTATTATATGCCGCTCCCTTTGAACAGATGAACTCCCCGATCAAATACTTTTTTCAAAACCCAAAATGCCCTGGCAATCAGTGGATTGATTTTGATTTGACCATTGCTAATAAAGAAACGAACCAAGTTTGGAATAAAGAAATAGATAGAATCATTCCGCTGATTGATGAGTTTGATTTATCCGGTCGGTTTACCCATGAAGGGATAACGATGTCTTATGCTTCTTTTGAGCCAAGTACTACCTCTGAAAAAAGACCCCTTCTTATTTGGTTGCATGGGGGAGGAGAAGGAGGAACAGACCCGACCATTCCTCTAATGGCTAATCGAGCAGCCAACTACGCTGCGCCAGAGATACAAGCCTATTTTGGAGGGGCGCATGTATTAGTACCGCAAAGCCCCACTTTTTGGATGGATAAAGGAGATGGCACTTATACCCGTGGAGAAGTGAATGATAAGTATAACGTCAGTCTCATGGCGTTGATAGAAGAGTACGTGAATCGCCATCCTTCTATTGATAAAAATCGCATCTACGTAGGAGGCTGTTCCAATGGGGGATATATGACCATCAAACTGCTATTGCTCCGTCCTGATTATTTTGCTGCGGGATTTCCAAGTGCATTAGCTTATCACGGTGCCTACTTGAGTGAGGCAGATATTCAAAAAATAAAACACAAACCTATTTGGTTTATCCATAGCCAAGATGACCCCGTTACTGTGCCAGGAGAAACAGTGATACCCACCTATCAAAAACTAATAGCGGCTGGAGCAAAAAATGTTCATCTTTCTATGTTCGATCACGTAGTAGATATTACTAATCAATTTGGAGGGGAGGATTATCATTACAATGGACATTTTTCTTGGATCTACTCTCATACTAATAAATGTCAATTGGATTATGACGGAACCCCTGTAAAAGTGAATGGACAACCCGTTACGTTAATGGGTTGGATGGCGAGCCAAAGAAGGGAGGCTAAGTAAATTACAAATGGGATTTTGACAAAGATGGTTGGATGGCTGGATTGCTGGATGGTCAGTATGGTATTCACCATCAGGCAATCAAACTGTCTAACAATTTTATGCTATTCAACGCCTCCAGCGTTGGGAAACTGCTACCATTTTCAAATTCACCGCATTTGCATACGGTGCTATTCGTATTGAATCCTTTTAGGATTCTGAGAGAGAAGGTTCTGCTGATTGGCATAGCAAAATTGATA
Organism: uncultured Saprospiraceae bacterium; assembly: GCA_937973995.1. Taxonomy (GTDB): domain Bacteria; phylum Bacteroidota; class Bacteroidia; order Chitinophagales; family Saprospiraceae; genus JAFMDF01. Next base: position 3,016 of record CALJIQ010000256.1, on the reverse strand, counting down.
ACTATGGTTGCCGAAAATAAACGATTATTTTACATGCTGCTCGCCATTCCATTCCTACTACTCATCCCATTAGTAGCCATGCAGTTTACCAACGAAGTCAACTGGTCCCTTTTGGATTTTTTGGTCATGGGGATATTACTGCTTGGTGCTGGTTTAGCTGGGGAAGTAGTATTGCGGATGGTGAAAAAAACGGACTACCGATTCCTCCTTCTCTTTGTTATCCTATTGCTCTTTTTGCTTATCTGGGCGGAACTTGCCGTAGGGATTTTTGGGACTCCTTTTGCTGGTAGTTAAAAAGAATAGGTGTTTTGGTATTGTGGTTTTTGGTTTTGTGGTGAAGCTTACTTTTCGATCAGGGTTATAGGTTGGCGGCGGTGGTTTAGTGAGAAACTCTTAAAACATATTGCTGGAAAGTAGAATTTGCCTTTCAATGATAGCGTCAGGATGATTAAAATCTAAGATTTTAATGGTTGCTTTTCCAATATCTGTTTGCGCTATAATAAGCCCTGTATCTTCAATTTTGAAATGTTCACTCCAAGTATCTATTCTGGGATTGTAAAATCTTATCGGTGTAGTTATTGATTCTAGGAAAGTAGCAATATCTGATCCTTTATTTAAATTGCAAATAGGACAAGAATAGGCAAGATTATCTTTTTCAGATAGACCTCCATGTTTAAGGCTAATGATATGTTCAATGTGAAAGGAGAGAAAAGAATAAATATCAAAAATTTTACAATACTCGCACCTATGTTGTGCTCTTTCTATAACAATTTGACGGAGAGTTTCAGGAATATACAAGCTCACTTTTTAGACTTTTGAACTATATGAGCTTTGATCTTAGATAGTCGAAACAACCTTTCCAATACAATGAAATGATTTAATTCATCTTCTTCTTTAGGTGTAATATCTTGGTTTTTAGACTTTTGAACCAATAGTTCAAATCTAGATTGCATGTCTGGACTAGCTTGTAGTGCTAAAATTTTCTTAGGTTCAAGTTGAGCAATCAGTCCAGCTATTTGGTCATATACACTATATATACTTGTCATTAGAAACTCCTTTTTATCAAAAATAAGTAAATAGATGGCAAATATCAAAGGCAGTGAAAAATTTAAATTTTATGAATGATTATATATTTGGTGTAATGGTGACTGTTATTCCTTGTATCAGTAATGTAGGCTAAAGCCTCTTTGGCAAAAAAAACTATTTAGAAAATAGACATTGTGGCAGGACGCTGTGGCAGCACAACCAAGTTGCCAATACGCCACAATGCCACAAAGCTGTTCCCTTGAAAATCCTAATAGCTCCCGATAAGTTCAAAGACTCCTTAACCGCCAAAGAAGTTTGTGATGCCTTGACCAGAGGAATCCGAAAGACCAATAGCGAAGTAACCATCTCTTGCAAACCACTCGCCGATGGAGGAGATGGCTCTTTAGAAGTCCTATCTCATTATGTTGAGTTGGAGACCATTCCTTGTACAGTTCACGATCCTTTATTCCGACCCATAGCGACCAATTATAAAATTGCAGACCAGACGGCTTATATTGAAATGGCAGCAGCATCGGGATTAGTTTTATTAAAAGAGGCAGAAAGAAATCCACTGTTTACCACTTCTATAGGAACAGGAGAACTCATTCGAGATGCCCTTCAAAAAGGAGCCACCTCGATTTATTTATTCATTGGTGGAAGTGCCACTAATGATGGAGGGATTGGGATTGCCCACGCCTTGGGCTATCGCTTTTATGATAGCCAAGACCAATTATTATCCCCCATCGGTAGAAGTTTAAATTTGATTCATCGCATTGACAATAGCCAATTATTATTTGATGTTGAAAAGGTACAACTCCAAGTAATTTGCGATGTCAATAATCCTTTCTTTGGAAAAAACGGGGCAGCTTATGTCTACGCGCCTCAAAAAGGGGCAACCGCTGAGCAAGTTCCCTACTTGGATATGGGATTAAGAAATCTTGCCCAACAATTGGTTTACCATCGTTTACCTCCAATTGGTTTACTAGCAGGGGCAGGGGCAGCTGGTGGGATAGGAGGAGGGGCAGTTGCTTTTTTAAATGCGGAGCTAGTTTCGGGGATGGATACCTTTATTCAAATCACTCAGTTAGAAGCAGCGATAAAAGCGTGCGATGTATTGATAACGGGAGAAGGTAAATTAGACGAACAATCGATGCAAGGGAAAGTCGTAAGCGGTGTCTGCCAATTAGCTGAGAAATATAAGATTCCCGTAATAGCCGTTTGTGGTGACGCTACTATTTCTTCCTCTGATACGTTAAAGATACGACGTATTTATACTATCTTGGAGCGCTGTAAATCTTTGAAAGAAGCAATGGAAAATGCGGAGAGCATTTTAGAAGAAATAGGATCGAGTATGAATCTATATTGACTCCTCTGACAAAAGGATATTTTGAGGATAGGTGTCGGACACTTTTTATTTCTTAATGTTGGATCATTAGAAATACTAATAGCTAGTTAAAACAATCTCCATATTAACCCACCCCGACCCTCCCTTAAAAGGGAGGGAGTTTCTTCCATACCAATATTTTTGTGTCGGAGGAAACTCCCCCTCTTTGTAAGAGGGGGTTGGGGGGAGTTCACTGTTTAACAGGCGATTCGGATTAAAAATTAAAGTATCAACATTTAGCTAAAAGCTAAACCGAAGTGTCCGACACCTTTTGCAATATAGCCTATATCAATATCATGAAACGAAGAACCTTTATAAAAAACTCCTTAGCGGCCAGTGCTGCCATTACGCTCCCCATTTAATTTTAACTCTGCGTCTCTGCGCCTCTGCGTTCAATTATTCTCTCCTATTTTCTATACCCACCAAGCATCTCTTGTATCAAAATCAACATCAAAAAGTTGCCCTAATCTAGGCAACACATAATCTAATTCTTTTTCATTAGCCGTCTTTACAAATTCCTCCACAGGTTCAGACCAAGAATGATGATAAGATAAAGCAAACCCTGCCCAATGAACAGGCATCGCTTTTTTTGCTTGAGCATCCATA
>CALJIQ010000255.1 GCA_937973995.1 uncultured Saprospiraceae bacterium | reverse complement strand
CTATTGCTCTATTGTTCTATTGTTCTATTGTTCTATTGTTCTATTGTTCTATTGCTCTATTGTTCTATTGTTCTATTGTTCTATTGCTCTATTGTTCTATTGCTCTATTGTTCTATTGCTCTATTGCTCTATTGTTCTATTGCTCTATTGCTCTATTGTTCTATTGTTCTATTGCTCTATTGTTCTATTGTTCTATTGTTCTATTGTTCTATTGTCACACAACACTTGCAACAATGCAACAATGGGACAATGGGACAATGGGACAATGGGACAATGGGACAATGGGACAATGGGACAATGGGACAATGAATCAATGAATCAATAAAACCCATTAACTTTTCCGTTTAGACAAATTCTTAAAGGTCTTTTTATGTACCTTAACGGGATATGCTTTTTTCAATTCTTCAATCCATTGTTGCTCTAGATAATCTTGATAATCTGCTACCACATAACCTCTGGCATCATCTAGTTGTTTATCGCCTGCGGGAAGAATCTCTTCGATTTTGATAAAGCTAAAACTCTTAGTAGCTTTATCAGGTTCCATAGCAGACAATCTGCCGGTCTCCCAATTCATGGCGTCTAAGGTCTTATTGCGACCTCTCTCTATTGTTAATTCTTTGATGGTGACGATTTCTTTATCCTTATTGAATTTTCTCTTAACGTCTGTTCCTGAGCCGTTTTGAGCTGCTTTTCGGACTTTATCCGTCATAGAGAAATCCGAAACGGAATACTGGCTAATTCTAGCTCTTTCTTTCCACTTGTATTTCCCTTTGTTTTTAGCATAGAAATTGGCTAAACCAGTAGTATCTTGAGAAGCTTTGTCCCAGACTTCTTGTTTGGTGATTTCAAATAACAAAATCCCTTCTCGATATTCTCTCATCAATGCTTTAAAATCAGGATACTTTCGCTCCAGATTTCTTTCTTCAAATTTTAACGTCCTTTCTGATACGTAATCTGCATAGATGTCCATAACGGCGTTGATAGGAGAGCCTTTGGAATATTGCATTCTTTTACGCCCTGCTTGACCGAGGTAATCCGTGAAATCTCCTAAAGTATAATTGGTACCCCCAAGTGAGAAGAGCGTTTCTGGCGACTTGCTTTCTGGTGCCTTCCAACTAAATGTAGTAAAATCTTTTCCTACAGTAGAGGCAAATTCGGTAAGAACCTTTTTCTGCTCCTTAAAATTATTTTCTTTTTGAATGCTTTTAATCATAGACTCTTTTGCTAATTCAAAGCGAGCATCCTTTTGGATTTTTGTTTTTAATCGGGTTTTAGCCTTATCGTAGGCAGCGATGGGTTTTCTGCTGATACGTTTAATAATATGCCAACCAGATTGGGTTTCAAACGGTTCGGAAATCTCCCCATCATTTGCTAGCCCGAAAGCAGCATCTTCAAAAGCTTTTTCGTAGGTGCTGATACCAAAAACGCCAACATATCCGCCTTTAGAAGCCGTATTCTTATCCTGTGATTTTTGTTTAGCTATTGCCTCAAAATCACCTCCATCAATTATTTCTTGTCGAATCTTACCGATTTCTTCTTTTGCATTGGGGGTTTTCTTTCGAAGCAGAATATGGGCTACTTCTATCTCTCCTCGAGCAGCACGAGCATTATCTACTTTTATAATATGATAGCCTAGTGGTGTTCGGATAGGGTTGGAATACGCTCCTTCTTTCAGGTTATAGGCAGCTGATTCAAAAGCATAAAATCCATTGGGAAAGGGGGCTGTGAAATAGCCAATATTCCCTTTATTATCCTTTACTGTTTTATCATCAGAATGGGTTTGAGCCACCTCAATGAAATAACCGCCGTCATCCAATTCTTTCTTTGCCTCCATAATTCTTTTATAAGCAAGCATGGTGTCTCGAGCCGTTGGATTTCTTCTAAGTCCAATCATAATATGGCTGATACTTAGATCTTTTTTGGATCGCTCGTAAGCTTCTTGAATTAGCTTTTCGGTTACTTGTTTGTCTAGCAGATAAGAATCTGCCAACTGCTGCCTGTAGCCTTCCAATTCTTGTTTTAGACTTGGGATGGTGTCCAATTTTAAATCTCTTGCACGCTGTACTTTTAATTTAAATTTGGTGTATAGATCTAAGTATTCTTCTAAAGAGGCTTTGGAAAAGTCTGCTTTCTCCCTATTGGTCTTGGAATAGATATATAAAAACTCAGAAACGTGAACGGGCTTTCCTGCAACGGTAAATAAAACTGGATCGTCTTTTTGCCCTAATAGGGCAACGCTCATCCATAAACAGGATATGATAAGAATAATTTGCTTCATTATTGTGATGTGTATTTTTAGAAACTATCTTTTACCAAATTGTACTTATCAACCGTACAATTGTTCTTCTAAAAAGAACGCAAAATTAGGAAAAATAAGTGGCTGGAGGCTTTATAATCCGTTGTATGTCGGTTTTATTTAAAAGAATCTTAACAAAAATGGAGGTTGGAAGGTATGTAAACCTTTGTTTTTGGAAGTTATTTCCCGCAAACTTTGCGAGATATAAATGTTGTATTTGTTTTTTTACTCCTAACCTTCAATAGCTTCTTTTACTACCCTTATTCTCTATAATAAATGCGTTTCACTCGATTAGAGACGCCAGTAAATACTTCATAAGGGATGGTCTCTATACACTTTGCTAAATCGCTTACACTAGGGGATTCACCAAAGATGATTACTTCGTCTCCAACCTGAGCTAGTGGAATATCCGATATATCAATCATGCACATATCCATACATACATTCCCGATGATAGGAGCCAATTGTCCGCCAATTCCTACTTTATATCCGCCATTTCCCGCTTTTCTAGCTAATCCATCGGCATAACCGATATTAATAGTCGCAATGCGTTTAGTGGAAGCTATTTTTCCACTGCGGTTATAACCTACTGTTTCTTGGTTTTGAACCGTTTTTATTTGGGAGATACTGGCTTTCAGGGTATTAACTACTTTTAATTGCTCTTGTACCAAACCACTACTATCTATCCCATACAAACCAATTCCCAAACGAACCATGTCAAATTGGTATTGTGGAAATCGGACAATTCCATTGGAATTCAAGATATGTCTGTAAGGGCGATTGGGTAATTGGGAGAGGATGGTATCTGACAATCGAATAAACTGCGCTACCTGTTGTTCCGTAAATTGATCGTGCTTGGGCATATCACTAGCCGCTAAATGGGAGAAAATACTGGTAACAACAATTCTTTGATCCGTCAATAGGGAAAGCAATGCAGGGAGATCAGATGCTTCAAATCCCAATCGATGCATTCCTGTATCTATTTTTAAATGGATGGGTATTTGGGGGCTTGTTTTGGGAAGAAACGCTAGAAACTGCTCTAACAATCGAACGCTATAAATCTCAGGTTCTAAATTATATTTTAAAAAACTATCAAAACTCGCCTCTTCTGGATTGAGGACGATGATGGGTAATTGTATCCCTGCCTTTCGTAATTCCACGCCTTCATCTGCATAAGCCACCGCTAAATAATCTACTCGATAGAACGCTAAAAGCTTGGCAACTTCTACGCTTCCGCTACCATAAGCAGACGCCTTTACCATCGCAATTAATTTAGTAGAAGAATTCAAAAATTGGCTATATACTTTTAGGTTTTGAGCAATCGCACTTAGATCTACTTCCAAAACCGTATTGTGCACTTTGGCTTCAAATTGTCTCAATATTTTTTCAAATCCAAAAACCCTTGCCCCTTTTAATAAAACCCTTGCTTGATGAAAATCTTTTACTTCTAGTTGTTCCAAAAAATCTTGGGTATTGGCATAAAATCGTACTGGGAAAGAAGCTGGTAGAAATTGTTGGATGATGGGAATAGCCGTACCAATAGCAATTAATTGATGGATTTCTT
>CALJIQ010000254.1 GCA_937973995.1 uncultured Saprospiraceae bacterium | reverse complement strand
ATAACCCTAGATGCAATCTAGGGTACTGGAAGCAAGTAAAGCTCCCAACTCTGGAGGAGTTGAATCTTGAACATTCAACTCCTCCAGAGTTGGGAGATGCCACAAAAGGCCTTACCACCGTGTTGCACACGGTGTTAATCATATTCAATCCCTTTGGGATTCCGAGAGGTATCATAAGATTTTCCGAATGCCTGTCAATTGATTATCAATAGGTAGCGGGCATTTTTAGAAATGCCAACTATCTCTCCAGCCATTCATTTGATACGCCACCTACTGATTATTATTGATTAGATGCCATAAAAAAAGGGATAGCTTCTTCATAGAAACTATCCCTTTTTTCTGTTTAAGATTGAATGTAAAGAGGAGGATTCCTACAAGGAATCGCCCTCTAACAGGCAGTTGAAGGCGATTCCTTTCAGGAATCTTCTTCTTTTTCGGTACTTATTTTGAAATTAGGTATTGTGGTTTGATGGTGTTGTGGTCGTATGGTTGAGTTATCAAAATCAAGAATAGGAGAAAAATTCGATAAACTTTCGAAAAAAAAGTAAGCTCCGCCAAAATACCGTAAAACCAAAATACCATAAGACCTAACATCCAATACTCACCGCCCCTGCTCCACTTCCTCTCGTTTCACATTGGGAACAAGCTCAAATAAATAACTGTCCTTGTTTGTAGGGGAAGCAACGGAATACGGTAAGGATTTCCTAGTAAAAGCCGTCCTCTGCCCTGCTCGATAATTTTGAGGAATTTTGACAGCTTTAGGGGGTACTAAAGAGGCGGCGGTACTTGCTGCCAGTATATCTTCTTTTTGTACAGGAATAGAAAGCGCATAGGGTTGAATAACGGTAATTGCCTGATCGTAAAGGAATAATTGGTATTTTTCAATGGTCTCGATTAATGCGTTGGCATAATTAGGAGCAGTTGCATAGCCACACTTTTTTAATCCTCTTGCCCAACCTTGATAATCGTTTTTTGATAATTGAAAGAGCACTTGGTATCGTTGGTTTTCCAATAAAAAATCAGAATGATCATAATAGGATTGTACCGGATCATCGTAGCCCCTGAAACAAGAATGAATCAATTGACCATTTTGATAATCATCATCTTTATGATATACACTTTTCCCTTTCCAATCTCCTTTACACTTGATACCAAAATGATTATTGGATTGTTTGGCTAAGGTACTCGTACCATACCTAGACTCGACCACCGCTTGCGCCAGGGTGATACTCGCAGGGATACCTGTACGTTGCATTTCACTAATCGCAATATCTTTATACTGTTCCACATAAGAAATAACTGGAAACTCAGAAACGGCTAGCGTAGAGGATAAGGGTAATAGATAGCATATCGCTATTAAGGGTGCATAAATTCTCATGAGGGGCGTTTTCTCGTAGTTGTTTATTGGTTATTAATAAGCTAGGACTAACAACCAATGCTCATATTGTTAATTTCAATAATGCAATTAGAGTGCCACTGACAAACACATTGAAAAATTTAACATTTGAAAATAAGTAGGTAGGATTTCACTGCCTTTAAGGTAAGAAAATAGTCTGAAGTTTTTAGCAGCGAAAAGCTAAATTCTTATAGACTTTATTTGGTTGACGGTTGACGGTCGTTTCACTTGACGGTTGACGGTCCATGCCATACGAAAAATTTTGGAATGAACATTGAACGCTGAGGCGCATAGACGCAAAGCCAAATTATTCTCTGCGTCTCCCAGACTGACTGACAATGTATTTGGTGGCATTTTGGTAAAAATCAACTTCTTAAAAAAAATGTGGGGTATCAGCGTTTTATTTATGAGACAGGGATTCTAATTTTGTACGACTCAACGTACTCCTATTCTTCTTCCATGTTCAATAACCGCCCCTTTCTTCAAGACGATAATACCATTTTTCACGACATACGTATCTTTCTCTTCGTCCTCTAACTCACTTCCACCTTTAATGGTGACATTATCCCCTATTCTACAATTTTTATCAACTATGGTGTTTTCTATATGGCAATTATTGCCAATCCCCATTGGGATAGTGCCTTCCATTTCTTCTATATTTTCATAAAAGTCATTGCCCATAATAATACTTTTATGAATGACCGTCCTGTCCCCTATTCTAGATCGAATACCGATTACCGATTGTTCTATTTTATCCGCTTGAATAATACTGCCTTCTGACACAATAGATCGCCAATAATATGTACCAGATGTTTTAGCTGGAGGCAACATACGTGGTCTAGTATGAATCGGATTTAAACTATCAAAAAGATTAAACTGTGGAATATTATCTGTTAATGCAAGATTCGCCTCAAAGAAAGAATGAATATTTCCTATATCCGTCCAATAGCCATCGTATTGATAACTCGCCACTTTATAGTTGGTTGTAATGGCAGATGGAATTAACTCCTTTCCAAAATCAGTGGCATCTGGGTAGGTATCAAATAACTTTGCGATAATCCCTCTAGAAAATACATAAATCCCCATAGAAGCCAGATATACCTTCCCTTCTTTCTTGTTGGTTTCAGATACTTCGGATTCCCATTCAGGCAGGAGAGAAGGATCTGGTTTTTCAATAAAGGAATCAATATATCCGGCTCCGTCCACTTTCATAATTCCAAAAGCAGGCGCATCTCTTTTATCTACTGGAATGGTGGCGATGGTTAAATCTGCTTTTTGTTGGATATGGTATTTTACAAATTTTTGAAAGTCCATTTGATACAACTGGTCACCTGATAACACCAATACATAATCAAAATCATGTATATCCATATGAGGAGCGCATTGCCGAACCGCATCTGCTGTGCCCTGAAACCACTCATTGCTTTCTCTAGTTTGTTCGGCAGCTAGTATATCTACAAAACCCTTACTAAATATATCAAAATGGTAAGTGTTTTTTATATGTTGATTTAAGGAAGCCGAGTTAAATTGTGTTAGCACAAACATCCGTTTAACCGCAGAATTCAAGCAATTGGAGATGGGAATATCAATCAATCTATATTTACCAGCCACGGGAACGGCAGGTTTTGAGCGTTGTTCTGTTAGTGGGTATAATCTCGTTCCTGCTCCTCCTCCTAAAATAATGGCGATCATGCTTACTTTCATAACTCGTAAATATTAATTTCTTTTTGACAATGTTTCTATAATTTAAGACTCGTTCAGCTAACTAAGCCGATGAATTTTAAGTCGTCAGATTAGACGTTTTCGTTCAATCTGATCACTCCAAAATGATCTGATTGATGGATTACTAACTAACCCTATTAGCTTAATTGGTCAGGTATAAAATCGGTAGTCTTACAAGCTTGCCGTCCGATGGCTCACGCCGTCGGATGGCGTTGAAAACTTTAAGTTGACGACCTAGTTAGTATCTCCAATTCTTTATAAAGCGCAATGTATTCGGTAGCAGACTTCTCCCAAGAAAAATCAAGTTGCATAATAGAAGTTCGTACCTTTTTAAAAGCAGCTGGTTTTTTAAGGTATAAATTAGCTGCCCTTTGAACGGCGATGGTAGCATCTTCAATATTCAATTCTTTGAATTGGATACCATTGCCTTTTGTGCCTTGTATATCTTCTACGGTATCCTTTAAACCGCCTACTGCCCGCACAATGGGTAAGGTACCGTAACGCATCGCATATAGCTGATTCAATCCACAAGGTTCAACGCGTGAGGGCATCCATAAAAAATCAGACCCTGCATATAATTGATGCGCTAGTTTTTCATTGTACTCCAATGCTACATCCACAATACCTTTGTGTTTTCTTTTTAAATCCAAAAGCATTTGATGCAAAATGGGTTCTCCTGTCCCCAAGATAATAAATGCAGCCATTCCGCCTTTGTTTAAAAATCGGTCAATTACTGGAGCTAAAAAATCTGCTCCTTTTTCTCTTGCCAACCGACCGATGAAAGTGATGAGCGGCAGCTTCGGGGAGATATGAAAGGTCTGTGCTAAAAACCGCTTATTGTTGGCTTTATACCGATCTACACTTTTCACTAATTGGGAATCAATAAATTGATCCGTAGCAGGATCCCAAACTTGTACATCTATACCGTTAAGAATGCCAATAGATTTTTGTTTTTCCTGTTGTAATAATTGTTCTAAGCCTCTAGTCTGTACACGCAATTCTTCCATATAAGTAGGGGAAACGGTCGTTACCTTCCAAGCACATTTGATTGCTACCGCTAAGGGATTAATCGAATAATCCCAATCCAATAACCCCCTCACTCTACCATCAAATAACGGAAGCAAGCCTACTTTGTCCCAGCTAAAAGTGCCATGATATTCTGCGTTATGAATGGTGAATACAGAAGGAATACTAGCTAAACTAACAAACTCCGGACAATGCTTCATCATAAAAGGAATCAATCCCGTATGATGATCATGACAATGAATAATACTTGGCTTATTATCTTGTTGTGCTAACCATTGCAAAACTGCCCGCTGAAAACAAACAGCCCGTTCTACCTCATCTATATATCCATTCCCTTCTTCATCCAAATAGACCCCCGCTCGATCATATTTACTTGGAATATCAACTACGTATAAAGGGAAAGACATTCCTACGGTTAGTTGTTGTATAGAAAAAGGCAGGGTTACCTGATAAAAATCAAGCACATCCTGATAAACCGTTTTCCATTCTTGTTGCTGTATCCATTTATTGGCGTACTTAGGGAGTACTACGCCTGTAGGAATATTGGCTTTGGTTAGATATTTTGGTAGGGTTCCTACGACATCCCCTAATCCTCCTGCTTTGGCAGCGGGATAACATTCGGTACTAATATGGAGTATGTGCATGTGTACACTTGTGTTCTTTTACAGAAGTTAGTATGAGACAAATATAATACTTGGAACGGGATAAAAAAGTGATTTTACAATACTGTTTAATTGTTTATTTGTTGAATTGTTTATCTAAGTATAGCTTGTAAACGAATAAACAGTTACACAAATAAACAATTAGTTCACTTTCATGATTTTACCCCGTTCGCAGTATACGAGGAGTAATAAATGGCGTAAAAAGTATTATCTCGAAAGAAGATTATATATGGATGAAATATGAGGATTATTTGGGTGCATCGTTTCTAGAAAACCCTAGTATATTAATATAATTTTTAAGGTGTTTTGGAAGACTTTTGTATCTTGCCTGCTGCGAGAATGGATGAAACTGTCCACTTCTCTATTAAGAGTAGGTCTAAATTTCTATCGGCTGAAAACCAATATTTTACGAACCTGACTTTGAAAAAATGAGTTTATTTAGCTCGCTAAACGCACTAATTTTTTCTTCTTCAGAACCGCAAGTTATTGATTTTCAACTCGAAATATATTTTAGACATACTCTAATAAAAACGGAAATCAATTAAAGGTTCTTTGACAATTCTTGCAACGCTCCCGTTCGATGACTGTCGCCGTCTGATGGGAATGTCCATCTCATCAGACGGCGGCAGCCACCCAACGAGTAGGTACAAATGCTTTTTGCAAAGATTGTTAAAGAATCCAATTAAATTAGTATGAAACGATTAGGTATTTTAAGGTTATTACTATTAATGACTCCAATTTTTGCATTCCTCCTTGGATGCAATAACCCTCAAGCTGCAGAAGTGATAACTAGCCCTACCGCCCAACAGGCATATCAAGAATTGCATCGTCCTCAATTTCATTTTACGCCCAAGGCAAATTGGATGAATGATCCCAACGGTATGTTTTATTATAAAGGGAAATATCATCTATTTTATCAATATTTTCCAGACAGTACTGTTTGGGGCCCGATGCATTGGGGGCATGCGGAATCAACAGACATGCTTCGTTGGGAACACTTGCCCATTGGCTTATATCCAGATTCGATCGGCTGTATTTTTTCTGGAGGTGCAGTGGTGGATCATAATAATACCTCCAAATTAGGGACTACCCAAAACCCTCCCATAGTGGCTACCTTTACCCATCACGATTTTGTAGGAGAGAAAGCCAAGTCCAATGATTTTCAAAAACAAAGTATTGCTTATAGTATAGATGGTGGCTATGAGTGGATAAAATATAAAGGCAATCCAGTTATTCCGAATACCGAAAAAATCAAAGATTTTAGAGATCCCAAAGTGGTTTGGCATGAACCGTCCCAAAAATGGATTTTGGTATTAGCCGCTTATGATAAAGTAAAATTTTATGCCTCCCCTAATTTAACGGATTGGGAGTTTATTTCAGACTTTGGGATTGAAGGGGATAACCGCTTATGGGAATGCCCTGATTTGTTCCCCATGCGAGTAGAAGGGACAGAAGAAGATAAATGGGTGTTGATCGTCAGCATTCAAAAAGAGGCCCCTAATGATGGTACGGCTACTTCTTATTTCGTTGGAGAATTTGATGGAACCACTTTTAAAAGTGAAATTGAAAATCAAAAATGGTTAGACTGGGGAACAGACAACTATGCTTTTGTCACCTGGAATAACGTACCCAAAGCGGATGGTCGAGTTCTTGGGATTGGGTGGATGTCCAATTGGCAATATGCTCAGATAGTTCCTACAGAAACTTGGAGAAGTGCGATGACCTTACCAAGGGAATTGCGTCTGATAAAAACGGCTTCAAATTATGCTTTGCACAGCGTACCCGTAAAGGAGTTTGAGTCATTAAGAGGTTTACCCACCGCTCTTGGACCAATAGAAATCAAAGAGGAAAAGGTTTTGGAAGGCTCTTTTTCCGCTTCCCAAACAGAATTAGACTTAACCGTTGATTTAGATAAAACCACTTCTAATTCCTTTGGCATTAAACTTCAAAATGAATTAGGGGAACGTGTTTTAATTACATTTGATAAAAGCGAAGGCAAACTATTCGTCGATAGAACCAAGTCCCGAAAGGATCAATTTTCAGATGCGTTCTATAAAAATATTCATGCTGCCCCCATTGATTTTGAAAAGGAACAAATGAATATTCGTATGATTATAGATGCTGCTTCTATTGAAATTTTTATCGATAAGGGGGAATTGAGTTTTACGAGTATTTTCTTTCCTTCAGAAAAATTCAATTCCCTTTCCTTGTTTGCGAAGGATGGAACTTGTAACCTCCTTAATGGGGAAGTCTTTCCTTTGACTAATATTTGGAATGAGAAGCATTGATAATTAAATTTGTTCGTAGGAGGATAAATATAATGTAACAAAAAAATACTTTGGTTTTGCTCGGCGGCTCAAGTCGCTTCGGAGAGGGGTATTTGGGCAGGACTGTTAAGTTATATTTTGTCAAGTGTTGCTATCCTAACTAGGTACGTAATACGTTACAATTAGGAAAAATGCAAGAGGAACTAATACCCTTAGAACTTGAAAACGGAGGCCACCTAGCCTTATGGAAAATAACTGCCTCCTCCAGCCAACACGATAAAAATATACTATTAACCCACGGCACTTTCTCCAACCGAAAAGTACTAAACGCCATTACCCAGTATTTGATAGGACATCATTTTACTTGCTGGATTTTTGAATGGCGAAATCATGGTAGTAGCTCTCGACAAGAAGAAGAATTAGATTTTGAAACCATCGGAAAACAAGACTTTCAATTGGTATTTGCGTACCTTTTTACGGAATGTCAGATTAGGAAAATTGATTGTATCACGCATAGTGGTGGCGGCATATGTCTGACAATTGCTTTAATCCATTATCCTCAATTTCAAAGTAAGATTAGTAGTATCTCCTTATTCGGATGCCAAGCATTTGGCGCAGCAAATTCCAAATTTAACTATGCTAAAATATATTGTAGCAATTGGCTAAGTAAATGGTATGGTTCTATTCCAGCCACCAAGATTGGGGGGGAAGAAAATGAACGCTACTATATGATGAAACAATGGTTTGAATGGAATTTAACAGGGGAATTTAAAGGCAAGAATGGCATCAATTATAAAGAGAAAATGAAAAGGATTAAGGTCCCCATATTATCCATTTACGGAGGTGGCGATAGGTTCATTGCCCCTCCTTCAGGGTGTCAACAATATTTATCCGCTTTTGAAAATCCTTTGAATAAAGCATTGTATTGTTCAAAGGAGAATGGTTTTTTAGAGGATTATAACCATAGTCGAATTTTACATTCCAAAAATGCTAGTCGAGAAATTTATCCTATTGTGTTGGAGTGGATTCAGCAGAGGAGAGAACAAGAATCCTGAAAGGATCAGATAGCAATAACCCTAGATGCAATCTAGGGTAATGGAAGCAAGTAATGCTCCCAACTCTGAAGGAGTTGAATGTTCAAGGTTCAACTCCTTCAGAGTTGGGAAATGCCCTAAAAGTTCTTACCACCGTGTTGCACACGGCGTTATTCATAGTCAATCCCTTTGGGATTCCGAGATTTGGGGTATCACTATATGTTCTTATAAAATGGCAATTTAACCACAACCCCCTTCACCCGCTTCTTCCGAATCTGCACCCATATTTCTGTACCCACTTTAGCAAATGCTTTTTGCACATAGCCCAATCCAATACCTTTTTCTAGCATGGGCGACTGTCCACCAGAAGTAACTTTTCCGATTACCGCACCTGCCTCATCACAAAGCGCATAATCATGACGAGGGATGCCTCGTTCGATCATTTTAAATCCTACTAATTTTTTGGTGATTCCTTCTTTTTTTTGAGCCGCTAATGCTTCCGAATTAATAAAAGGATGCGTGAACTTAGTAATCCAACCCAAGCCAGCTTCTAAAGGCGAGGTAGTATCATCAATGTCATTGCCATATAAACAATAACCCATTTCTAAACGGAGTGTATCTCTAGCACCTAATCCTATGGGTTGGATGTTTTCGGCTTGTCCAGCCTCCATTACCGCATCCCATAATTGAACAGCATCTTGGTTCGGAACATATAATTCAAACCCTCCTGAACCAGTATATCCTGTGGCGGAAACGATCACTTGATGCACGCCACCTATGGTACAAATCGCCGCTTTATAATAAGAAATTGTGGATAAATCAAAGTCCGTAATTTTCTGTAATACCTGGGTAGCTAATGGACCCTGCACGGCAAATAAAGCAGCATTTTCTGATACATCTTCCATCCAAACTTGGTCGGTATTATGGCTTTTAATCCAGTTCCAATCCTTTTTAATATTCGAGGCATTGACGACGAGTAAGTATTCCTCTTGCCCTGTTCGATACACAATTAAATCATCCACAATTCCTCCTTGGTCATTCGGTAGGCAGGAGTATTGGGCATCCCCAATTTTTAGCTTCGACGCATCATTACTAGTTACCTTCTGAATTAAATCCAATGCCTTTGGTCCAGATAGGAAAAACTCGCCCATGTGGGAGACATCAAAGATGCCGACCCCATTTCTAACAGCTTTGTGTTCTTCTGTTACAGAGGAATATTTTAAGGGCATCAGATAGCCTGCAAAGGGCACCATTTTAGCCCCTAGTGCTTCGTGGGTGGCTTGTAAAGGAATGGATTTTATTGTTGTGGTTTCCATGGATGAAATTTGGTGCTTGTAATTTTTATCAAATAACCGCTTCAGTTTCTGCAAACGCCTCCACAGGCGGACAGCTACACATTAAATTCCGATCACCCATCGCATCATTCGTCCGTCCAACTGAAGGCCAGAATTTTTTATCTTTTACAAAAGGAAGTGGATAAGCTGCTTTTGATCTTGGATAAGGATAAGTCCATTCATCGCTAGTAATATCTGCTAGGGTGTGGGGCGCATTCACCAATACATTTTGATCTTGGGCGGCTATACCATCTTGTACCTCTTGAATCTCTTTTCGTATTTGAATCATCGCCTCACAGAAGCGATCTATTTCCTGTTTTGTTTCACTTTCAGTAGGTTCGATCATCATCGTGCCAGCTAC
This sequence comes from uncultured Saprospiraceae bacterium, assembly GCA_937973995.1. Taxonomy (GTDB): domain Bacteria; phylum Bacteroidota; class Bacteroidia; order Chitinophagales; family Saprospiraceae; genus JAFMDF01. The sequence continues at coordinate 2,857 of CALJIQ010000254.1, read as the reverse complement.
TGGAAAGGATACCGTAGGAGCATGAAACCCATAATCCATTAATCGCTTTGCAATATCTGCAACGGAAATATGTGCTTCTTTAAAACCTCTACAATCTATAATTAACTCATGTGCATTTCGATCTTGTTTGCCCATAAATAAAATAGGGTAGTGGCCTTTCAAACGATCTTTGATATAATTGGCATTTAAGATAGCAACCTCCGTTGCTCGTTTTAATCCTGCTGCACCCATCATGGAGATATACGCATAGGAGATAGACAAGATACTAGCACTTCCCCAGGGGGCGGCTGAAATTGCGGCAATCGGCTTATTCCCTCCAGCATCTTTTACGATGGCATTCCCCGGTAAATAAGGAGCTAATTCTGCCGTAACAGAAATCGGTCCCATACCTGGACCTCCGCCGCCATGCGGAATACAAAAGGTCTTATGCAAATTGATATGGCAAACATCCGCTCCAATGATGCCCGGTGCAGTTAGCCCTACTTGCGCATTTAAGTTAGCACCATCCATATAGACCCGTCCACCATTTTGGTGAATGATCTCGCAAGCCTCTTTGATACCTTCTTCAAATACGCCATGTGTGGAAGGGTAGGTGACCATTAAGGACATTAAATGTTCTTTATGTTCTTCTGCTTTTGCTTTTAAATCTACTAAATCTATATCTCCATTGTCCAAGCATTTTACAATGACCACTTTTTGCCCTGCCATTACCGCACTCGCAGGATTGGTGCCATGCGCAGAGGAAGGGATCAAGGTAATATTTCGATGCCCCTCTCCTATATCTTCAAATAATGCTTTGATAACCATCAAGCCAGCCAACTCTCCCTGTGCGCCACTATTGGGTTGTAAAGAAGTGGTAGCAAAACCAGTGATTTCGGCAAGCCAAGCTGCTAATTCCTCAAATAGTTGATGGTAGCCTGCGGCTTGATTTACGGGTACAAATGGATGGATATTAGCTAATGTTCCCCATGATAAAGGCATCATTTCCGTGGAGGCATTTAGCTTCATCGTACAAGACCCCAAAGGAATCATGGAATGAACCAATGATAAATCTTTGTTTTCTAAGGACTTGATATAGCGAAGCATTTCATGCTCTGCTTGGTAGGTGTTGAAGGTCGGGTGGGTGAGGAAAGGACTAGTCCTTCTTATCTGCTTTTTTATTCCACTTGTGGAAACAGACCCATTATCTCTATTGTTTGATCCATTCTTAACCGAACTGGACATTAGCTCAGAAGGCGTTAGTTCCGATAAACGATCAGTAATCGACTTTCCAAATAGTTGAATGATATCTTCTACGTCCTCTACCGTTGTCGTTTCGTTAAGGGAAATTCCAATATGACCACTTTCAAAGTATCGGAAGTTGATACCTGCTGCTACCGCTAATGGTTCAATGGTAGTTCGATCTGCTTTTATTTTTACCGTATCAAAATACTGTTGATTCACTTGCTCAAAACCTAATGTTTGTAGTTGTTGATCTAGTTTGGTTGTGAGTAAATGGATGCGAGTAGCAATATTCGTCAACCCTTGCTTCCCATGATACACTGCATACATCCCCGCCATCACTGCTAGTAATACCTGTGCGGTACAAATATTAGAAGTCGCCTTCTCTCTTCGGATATGCTGCTCTCTAGTCTGCAATGCCATCCGATAAGCTAGGTTGCCATGTCGATCTTCGGTACTACCTATAATCCGACCAGGCATTTGTCTTTTGTATGCCTTTTTAGTAGCAAAGTATGCCGCATGTGGACCACCATACCCTAATGGAATCCCAAATCTTTGGGAAGTACCCACTACTGCATCTGCGCCCATTGCTCCCGGTGATTTCAATAATACCAAAGACATCAAATCAGCAACAATTACTGTTTTTACTTCATTTTCAATAGCGGCAGCTATTATGGGAGAAGGGTCTATTACCGCTCCACTGCAATTTGGATATTGCAATAATACTCCATACAAATCAGGGTCGGTTATATTCAATTCAGATCGCTTCCCTATCACTATTTCAATATCTAGTGGTGCTGCTCTACCTTTGATTAATTCAATGGTATGGGGGAAGGTTTCTTCCTCAATAAAAAACTTCTTTGCTTGCTTTTTGCTTTTACTTTTTACCCGATACAAAAGGGTCATCGCTTCCGCCGCTGCGGTTCCTTCATCTAATAAAGACGCATTGGCCAATTCCATCCCCGTCAAATCCGTTACCACCGTTTGGTAATTGATCAAGGCTTCCATTCTACCTTGCGCAATCTCCGCTTGATAAGGCGTATATGCCGTGTACCAAGCTGGATTTTCCAATATATTTCTTTGAATGACAGGCGGCGTGATGCAATCATGATAGCCCAGACCGATATAAGATTTAAATACCTTATTCTGGCGCATCATTTTTTCAAAGTCCTGTAAAAAGGCTACCTCTGTTTTGGGTGCTGGCAAGTCCAATTCCTTTTTCAATCGAATATTGGCGGGAATCGTTTGTTCGACCAATTGATCTAAAGAGTCTGCCCCTACGTGTTGAAGCATGGCGGTTATCTGCGCTTCGTTTGGTCCGATATGTCTATCGACAAATTGATCGGTTAGTTGTTGTATGTCTTTCATAGAATGATGATATGGAATTAATTTGGGTTAAAAGTAAGGAAGTAAGAATTGAAAAAATTGTACAAAATTGCACAGCCGCTCGAATTCCGACATCTTGCTTTTACTCTTCCATCCTTTATTTCTAAACTTATACTGAACACGGGATAAATATCCGATTTTCCAATACTGTTTATTTGTTGAATTGTTGAACTGTTTATCCAAGTATAGTTTGTAAACGAATAAACAGTTAAACAAATAAACGATTCAAGCATTTTCGGTAATTTATCCC
>CALJIQ010000253.1 GCA_937973995.1 uncultured Saprospiraceae bacterium | reverse complement strand
TTTTGATCTCTACAATCCCGAAGGGATTGAATACGAATAGCCCTAGATGCAATCTAGGGATAAGATTGAGGATATTTCCCAACCCAGAATGGGTTGAATGTGCGATATTCAACCCATTCTGGGTTGGAAATTGCTCCATACATCATGTCACCGTATTGCATACGGTGCTATGCATATTGAATCCCTTCAGCATTTTGAGATGTGGGGTATCAATAGCACTTCAAAGTGACCCCGTTACAAACTCCCAAAGGCATTCTCGGTCAGCCAGAATTGCTCAACTACAAGCTATCACACACATCCCAATGCTGCGACAGGCAGCCGCCACCTGTAAGACCTTGTTCCTAAACGTTGACACTGGAAATTATTTAGAATCAAAATAAGACTTCCCCTCTTCAAAAGGCATAACCCATTCTTTATGCGACCATCCACGAGCTATTTTCGTCAAGTCTACTTGAGGGTCGATAAAAATTTTGCTTTTTCTGCCATTAAGGGTTACATAGCTTTCGGCTGTAATTTGGGGATCTAAGAATCCCTTTTGCAAATATTCTTTTTTTAAAAAATGAGCAAATTGCAAAATCATATCGGGCTGCGTACTCATTTGTTTTTCTTGGCTTGGCGTTAGGTAGTCATAATTTCTAGCTTGTTCCATTTTCCCACTTGCAGGATCGTAAATATGAAAAGTAATATACCCTGCTTTCTCCATTAACATGACCCGCCACGAAAAGCGATAGCCTTGTTCGTTCCAGTATAAATTGCCTGGATATAATAGGTGGCGAAAGGGTATTAAGAGTTGTAGTAGGATATAGAAGGAAAGAGCATATTGAATGGACTTTGTTCGATAGACAGTGGACCGAGTTGGCTTCTTATCTTTCAAAAGAAAACTTGGAGAAGCGGCTTTTTTCCAAGAAAAAAAATCAATGATCCGTTGATGAAAAGAGGCAGGGAAAAAGATTAAGGTAGAGAGGATCATAATATAAGGAAACATCCCTATCTGAAAAAGCATGGCAGTCATGAAGTGAAATCCTATCACAGCAAAGTAGGCCAGCCATCGAGTTTGTTTTATTAATAGTAAAAAGGGAATCGTTAGATCATACAAAGCACCGATCCAGCTAAATAAATAAGCGGACCATTTATAATTAAATAACCAACCGATTATTGGCACATTCGTCTTGGCAGGTAACCAAATTTTTAAAGGCAAAGCACTTACCAACCAATCGTAATTCAACTTAGCTAAGCCTGCATAACAATAGACAATGCCCAATTGAAATTTTAAAATATTGATCGTCCAAGCAGGCACATAAGCTATTTTGATAGTAGGTCGCATCCAAGCGTCTAGAGAAAAAGAACGATGAGCAGGAAGAAAAATCAATAGAAAACTAACCAAACTAACGAAGTAATAATGATTCAAATAATTGGTCTTATCAATTAGCTCTACATAAGTAAAAGTGAGGAAAAAAATAATGGTTGCTATTTTATATAATAGCCCTAATAGGATGCATAAAGCAGCCCCAGCCATTGTATAAAACAAATAATACATCCCTTGTCCAGACAAAGGTCGGACCCAATCAAAACCATAAAAAGTAAAATAATAATCAGGAAGGATATATTGCTGAAAAATCCAATCGTTATACCAAAAACGAATCAGACTCACCAACATCATAAAACCAAAAAGCACCCTGAAAATGGACAGCGGTGCTATGGAAATGGGTTGAAAAAATAATTGTTGTATGGACGGAAATCTAGATTTAATCTCCGTCATTATCTTTATTCGTAATCGTAATGCCCAAGATGGATGCCATATCAGATTTGATAAATACCACAATCTTTTGCATCTCTAAAAATAGATTCACTACCTTATCTGTATCCGCTTCTATTTGCTGGGAAAATGGAGAGTTTAAAGTGGCAGCCATAGTGATAGTTTCCGTAAATTGCGCTTCCATATCTTCCGTCAATCCCCCCGCCTCAATGGCCATTAGGTAATCAAATATGCCCTCCTTATTTTCATCTCCTGCCGTAGTCCCATTCAATAGTCGCTGATAGGCTTTTAAATTCTCCACCAATAATTCTACAGAATACCCACCATATAAAGACTCCACCGCAAGTGGACGAGGAATACCGGCAGTTCGAACACCAGCAGGTATAGCAACTTTTCCATCTCTTGCAAATCGTTGAAAATGTAAATCTAATGAATTGACTAGTAAACTCATGGAACTGCCTACATCCAATCCTAAGGCATCCTCTTCTGTGAAAGTTGAGGTGTAATTTTTACCATCCGCCGTCCAGCCATTCAGCGTGCTATTAACCCTAGTAGATATATCATCCGCTAGGTCTCTTAAATAGTTGGCCCGACTTGCTGCCAACTCTTCTTCTTGATAAAAACCTATGATGTCGCTAGTGGATTCCCCTACTCCATTGAGTAAATAGTCAATAGCTGGAAAACCGATAGCGGCTTGATTTGCAATAGATCCCAATATATATTCCTGATGTTGAATATTGGCTGCTATTAGAGTAATATCAGTAGGATAGGTATTGAGGCTTTTTCGTAAGGCTACTTCTTCAGCAGGGCCGAATAAATACATGGAAGAACGCTGCCAAGCTAACCAACTATTTTTTAAAGCTGCTTGAGCAATTTTTAAATTTTCAGCAGAAGGGGAATTGGTAAAATCATCTACGGAAGTTAGTAAATGATCTGATTCTATTTTCAAAGCCTGATAAGCAGGAATGATGATATTATTGGCGGTATTTAAAGCTATATTTCTCCTGACATCTGTTAAGTCTAAGGTAGTAGTGGTAGGTGTAACGGAAGTACTTGGCGTCGGATTAGGTGTTACTCCACCTCCTGTATCTTCTTTGCTACAAGAGAACAGGGCTATTCCAATAAAAACCAGTAGAAAGAAAGAATAATAGTGCTTTTTTACGGGTAGCATAATTATATTTTTAACTAGACTTAGTCTAAATAAGAATGCAAATGTAAAGTTTTATATTAACAAATTAAAAAATCAATCGCTTATTTTATAATGATTTTTGCCCTGGCACAGCTACTCTTCATAAGTCATCCTGCACAGGTGCTAGCGCCCCGTAAATACTGACCAAGGTGGTTTTCGCTTTATTCAAACCTTCTGGCGTAACATTCCAAAAATTACCACCTGCCCCTAAATCTTGTTCCATAATTTCTTCTATTTGAGCCAAGGTAATTTTCCTATCTGGATTGTATTTTAAAGCGTTTGTAAACGCCCATACTTCTGATAGTACATGAAAAGCATCTCCAATATCTCCTTCATTGATGGCTGTAAGGGCAGCATTGATATAATGAACAGCCGTACCAGCAGCTACTAATTCTAAGTTCTCCATAACAATCGACCGTTGTTCATCTTTAGCATCTAAATCATTATTAACAATGGCAGCACGACCCGCTACAAAAGCCTCCATAATTTTAGAGTTGGTCCCTAAGTGTGGGTCCACCGTATTGGAATAATGACTCCAGAAACGATCTTCACTAGCTCTTTCAGCAGGCCAATCGGAAGAAAAATCTAAGGGTGGATTCCAGTAACCGAACGCTTCATCCCAATGGTGTTCCATATCCGTATAATTTTCTCCTTCTCTTAAAATTGTATTTTCAACAGCATTTCCTGTTCGAGCTTCTGAAAAATATACGTTGTAGATTTGATGGTACATCACCGCTCCCATCAATCCTTTTTCAATTAATTGCGTAAATTCTCTACCCTTCTCATCTACTAAAATAGTCGTGCCTGTACTTTCTCTAACTATCAATCCTACTTGTCCGTTTGCTGCTTGGGTACCAGCAATGCTGGCTGCTTCGGCAGCGGCAAAAAGGTTCTCGAACAAGCGATTATCCAAATCTACTTGGAAGGTTTTGTCGGATAATTTTTTGGTGCTTTCAAAAGAAAAAAGACCGCCCCCATTACCGCCTTCATTATGAAAAGCATTTAAAAGGGCTTGCTCGGATATTCGGTTTCCCTTGTCTCCTTCTGCTAGCAATTCACTTTTGATAATAGCCACCATATCTAGTCGCTCATTTTGCCCAGAATAAGAAACCGTCGTTTCGCCATTTCTTAGGAACTCATAGGTAGCAGGTATTTCTATTAAAGCCCCTGTATTGACTGTGACACTAGTGGTAGCGGTTTTATCATCATTGTCTGTTACTACAAAGTCAAGCGTATGTACCGTATTGAATAAGGAATTAGAAGGAATCGTAAAATCATAAGTCACCTCTTCTGCGGTGGTACCTGGGTTGGTACTTATGGTTGCTGCTGTATTGTCATTGATCGCAACAGTGAGCGACTTAATACCTGCATCGGCCTTAATAACCATAGGAATAGGAACGACTATCCCTCGACCTGCTTCATAATTTGTAGTACTTAAAGTTATTGAGAGATTTTTGGTTGGTTCTATTTCAGGACGTGGATTGTCCTCATTGCCACAAGCGACTATTGTTAGTGTTAGTAATAGTAGCCAAATCTTGAAAATAGGATGTAGGTATTTCATTTATTTATCTAGCGCAAATCTAATTTCTGTTCGCTGCTTAAGTAGGCAAACAAATATATCCGACACTTTCCTGACGGACTCTTTTTCCGATATACTGCGTTAAAAAATATTTCCGTAGCTCGGCTATGCAAAGATTTTTTGCCTTGTCTATCGAAAAAATAGTCTCGTCAAAAGTGAC
>CALJIQ010000252.1 GCA_937973995.1 uncultured Saprospiraceae bacterium | reverse complement strand
ACCGCTGCTTCTTTTTTAGAACAACTCTCCCAATATGGCATCCATTCCGTTCCGATGGGACCTCAGACGGTGCGATTTGTTACGCATTTGGATGTGACAAGGGAGATGGTGGAAAAGGTAATCTCTTGTTTAAAAAAGGAAATTGCATAACCCGCAAATTAGAAAGGATGGTAACATGGATTAGACAGGATTAAACATATTTTTATAGGTCGTATATTACATACTATGTTACAAAGCATAATTCTCAATTCTCCATTTTCAATTCTCCATTAACCAACCTGCCATTTCGTCACCCCACCTGTTAAGCAAATCTTATAAAACTGCCTGATTTGTAGTCATTTCTGACCCTTTGGCACTTGGAATTCTCTAATATGGCACTGGCACAGCTATTGAGGATTCAATATAGGGTTAACAAAATATTTTATTCAAACCAACAAAATATTTTATTACCTACAAGCAAATTTTATATTCATCAACAAAGTAATTATGGATTCTTTAGTTAGACTCCATCAAAATAAAATTTTTAAATCATGGGTAAAATAATTGGAATTGACTTAGGAACAACCAACTCTTGCGTAGCCGTAATGGAAGGAAATGAACCTCAAGTCATTGCCAACGATGAGGGAAGACGTACTACACCCTCTGTAGTAGCTTTCCTTGACAATGGAGAAAGAAAGATTGGTGATCCTGCTAAACGTCAAGCGATTACTAATCCAACTAGAACGATTGCTTCTATCAAACGCTTCATGGGATCGAGATACGATGAAGTAAAACAGGAAGCAGAAGAAGCTGCTTATAAAGCAATCAAAGGAGATAATAATACGATCAGAGTAGAAATAGATGGTCGTAAATATGCTCCACAAGAGATTTCTGCGATGATTCTTCAAAAAATGAAGAAGGTAGCGGAGGATTTCTTAGGTACAGGGGTGACAGAGGCAGTAGTAACAGTACCAGCTTATTTTAATGATTCGCAGCGACAAGCAACGAAGGAGGCGGGAGAAATTGCTGGATTAACCGTTAAAAGAATTATCAACGAGCCGACTGCTGCTGCATTGGCATATGGTCTTGACAAAAAGAATCAAGACATAACCATTGCGGTGTATGATTTAGGTGGGGGTACCTTTGATATTTCCATTTTAGAATTAGGAGACGGTGTGTTTGAGGTGAAGTCTACTAATGGAGATACGCACTTAGGAGGAGATGATTTTGATAGAGTGCTAATCAATCACTTAGCGGATTCTTTCAAAATGCAAGAAAACATTGATCTTAGAAAAGATCCAATGGCATTACAACGATTGAAAGATGCAGCGGAAAAGGCGAAAATTGAATTGTCTTCTAGTACGACTACAGAAATTAATCTGCCTTATATCACTGCCGTAGATGGGGTGCCAAAGCACTTGGTTTTAAAAATCACTAGAGCAGAATTTGAAAAATTAGCAGATAACTTAATACAGCGTACGTTGAAGCCTTGTCAGCAAGCGATGAAAGATGCGGGCTTATCTAACGCTGATATAGACGAAGTGATCTTGGTAGGTGGTTCTACTAGAATCCCTGCTATCCAAGCAGCAGTAGAGAAATTCTTTGGAAAGAAGCCAAATAAGAGTGTAAACCCGGATGAGGTAGTAGCCATTGGTGCAGCTATCCAAGGAGGTGTATTAAGTGGTGATGTACAAGATGTACTATTGCTAGATGTTACGCCGCTTTCAATGGGTATCGAAACGATGGGAGGAGTTTACGATGTAGTCATCGAGTCTAATTCTACGATTCCTACTAAGAAATCTAAAGTTTACTCTACAGCAGCAGATAATCAACCTTCTGTAGAAATCCATATCCTACAAGGAGAGCGACCTATGGCTGCGCATAACCGAACAGTAGGTAGATTTATCCTTTCGGATATTCCACCAGCACCAAGAGGCGTTCCTCAAGTGGAGGTAACTTTTGATATGGATGCCAACGGTATCTTAAATGTATCTGCTAAAGATAAAGGAACAGGCAAAGAACAAAGTATCCGAATCGAAGCTTCTACGGGACTATCCAAAGAAGAGATCGAAAAGATGAAGGCAGAAGCATCTGCGAATGCGGATAATGATAGACAAGAAAGAGAAAAGGCAGACAAAATCAATACTGCTGATTCGTTGATTTTCCAAACTGAAAAGAACATCAGCGAGTACGGTGATAAAATTCCAGACGATAAAAAGGAAACAATCCTTGCAGCAGTAGCTGAATTAAAAACAGCGAAGGAATCTGGTGACTTAGATACCATAGATGCGGCAACGGAAAAAATGAACCAAGCATGGCAAGCAGCTAGCCAAGATATTTATCAGGCACAGCAAGCCCAAGCAAATAATGGTGCAGATGGTCAGCCTGAACCAGATAATGGACAAACTTCTGATTCCGCAGCAGGAGAAGATGTAGAAGATGTAGAGTTTGAAGAGGTGGTAGATGAAGAGAAGAAGTAATTAAGGTTAGGCATTTTTGCCTCTGGGGGTTGTTTGGAGCAAAGGCTCTGAACAACCCTTTTTTTTATGGAGTTAGGTGTTATGGCATTTTGGTGTTGTGGTAGTCTGGTTGAATATTCGAGTAATTTTTTTCATAAGAGAACCCTTGATTTCAATATGAGGAATTGAGGTGAAAGCCGATCAATTTTTCGTAAAGGTAAGCTCCACCGCAATGCCATAAAACCACAAAACCATAACACCTTCCCTATTACCCTGCTTACATAAAATCCAGATAAAAACCCGCTCTCCCCTCACCTATTCCTGCCCGAAATAGACAAATTTTCACTTAATTTTATTATATTTTATTATTTAATATTTATATAAAAAAACTATATTTCTTGAAATTAGTTTTTTTTGCATTTATCCTTAAATACCCCTATTATTGTTAATTAAACATAGTAAGATTTCAAATAAATAAGCATTCTATTCCCCGATTAAGAGAATAAGACCCGTCCTAAAAGAAGGTAGATCAACATACTAAGAAAACATTGTACAGAACTACAAACGACAACTTCTATCTCAATTGCTAGCACTCAGCACAATTGAGCTATGCAATATGCCTTATAAACTAATTTAGTTGTCCAGTTTTCAATATTCTGAAGTATGAACCTGGAATTTCCCATAGACCTACCATCCCTTACCGATAGCTGGAATTTTATCACTCTATATATAGCTAGTCATTAGTCACTGGTGAATAGTCATTAATGCCTGCTGACCAATGACCGATGGCTACTGACTAATTTAAATTAAAACTGTGTTGAAAACATTATACCTCATATTTGGAACAGGTTTCCTCCTGGTCTTCCTAGGGTTAAGTACACCAATTGTAGCCCAGGACATCCATTACTCTCAATTCAACCGTTCTCCCATCTATATCAATCCAGCATTAGCCGGTGTATTCCGAGGTGATTTGCGCTTTGTAGGCAATTATCGAAGCCAATGGAACAAAGTGCCTGTTAACTACCAAACTATTTCTGCCAGTATTGAACAGAAGTTCATCAATACCAATCAAAAGAATAGTTTGTTTTCTGCTGGTTTGTTATTCAACTATGATGAGGCAGGAGATTTGGAATTGAGCAATACTAACATTGGTGTAGTAGGTTCCTATACCCATCGTTTGGCAGAGCAACACTTCTTAACAGGAGGATTGATCATAGGCATGGGACAAAGAAGATTGGATGCTTCCAAACTACGAGTGGATCAGCAATACAATGGAGATATATTCGACCCTACTTTGGGAACTGGTGAACTTGGATTAAATGATCGTAAATTTTTTGGTGATTTTTCTGGCGGATTAAATTATCATTTCCAAAATCCTGATAAAAGAACTAGGTTAGATATTGGTGGATCTATTTTTCATATCAATGCGCCCAATAATAGCCTATTTGATGGTGCTAAAGCTAAGTTAGATCGCCGCTTTAATATATACGGAATTACCAGTTTTAAATTAACAGGAGATTTCGACTTAGGGCTAAGAATCATCGGACAATTCCAAGGGCCTCATCAAGAAACCGTCATTGGTGGTACCATTAGATACCATTTAGAGCAGCGAAGAAGTAGAGAAGTAGCGGTTGCGTTTGCCTTGTCCCATAGACTTGGAGATGCATGGGTACCTACCCTCTTGTTAGAATTTCACAATTGGTCATTTGGTTTGAATTATGACATTAATTCTTCTAGTTGGCAAAGCGCTACTGCTAGAAGAGGTGGTCCTGAATTTTCCCTAATCTATATATTCTCAAAAGTACGTCCACCTAAAGAATTTGAAATTTGTCCTATATTTTAATTTTGAATTTTGAATGATTGAATGTTGAATAATACGACCATTCAAAATTCAACATTTAATCATTCAAAATTAATCCTTGTCCCTCAATAAAAAGATGAATAAATATTTCCATTTCCTATTTTCAATCTGTCTTTTAAATGCTCCCTTGGTTTATGGACAATACGCTAACAACTTTGAAAAAGCCGTATTAGCAGCATTGGATAGCTCCCATTTATACACGTATGATGATTTTTTTGGAGCTGGTCCTAATGACAGTTTAACGATCAAGGACCAATTCCTATTTGCGGAAGCAGCTCGTAGAATGGGCGCTTACGGACTAGCAGAATTGGCCTATGCTCGTACCGTACATTTAGACTCCCTCGAAAAGAAAGAGTATTATCCTGAAGCCCGATATTGGCAAGGAAAAATGCACAAAATTCAAGGCAATTATCAGGAAGCTATTGCTCACTTTGAGCAATTCCTAGATAGTGCTCCCCCTGTAAATAATGAAAAATTATTACTAGCAAAAAAAGATATTCAAGATTGTCAATTTGCGATAGATCGGATGCAAGAATCGGATAGCTATTATACCGTCAACCACTTGAGTGGACTAATTAATTCGCCCTATTCCGATGTTGCGCCCCTATTGATAGGAGACAAATTATACTATACCTCTCTCAAATATGAAATGAAAGAGGATAAAATAAAGCCCCCACGATTATTTGCCAAAACCTTACAAACCGACTTAGTATCAGAAGGCCATCCCATAGCCGATCTAAATATTGATAATAAAACAATTGCTCATCCAGCCATTTCCCCAAATGGCAATCGACTATACTTCACTCAATGTGAATATATCGGCAAGAGTAGAAAAATGAATTGTAGTTTGTGCTATAGAGACAAAAAGACAGATGGTACTTGGGGCGTTACTCAAGAATTACCTAAACATATCAACATCGATGGCTTTACCGCCACTCAACCAACTGTAGGCTTTGATGCAGCAGGTAATGAGGTATTGTTTTTTGTCTCCAATCGACCAGAAGGAAAAGGTGGTTTCGATATTTGGTATAGTAAAGTATTGGTAGAAGATTTTGGTCCTGTGAAAAATCACAGTCTTAATACAGGCAGAAATGATATCACGCCTTTTTATCATATACCTTCTAAGAAACTCTACTTTAGTACAGATGGACGAATGGGATTAGGCGGATATGACATCTACAGCTTTAAGGGAGGCACAGATATTGACCATGAAGGTTATCCATTAAATAGTAGTTTCAATGATTTTCATTTCACCTTAGATGAGACGGGAGAAAAAGGATACTTCTCTTCTAATCGGCAGGGATGTATTCGTTTAAATGAAGTAGAAAAAGGTTGCGAAGATATTTTTTCCGTTACTTATGTCAAAATTGATTTGAAAGTATTGGCATACGATGATAATACCAAAGATGATTTATTAGGTGCTACCGTCAACATTCAGGAGATGGAAGGGGCGGATTGTAGCGGAACAGCTACTACTATCTTTTCAGAAACCCATCAAGAAAACAATAACTTTTTAAAGCCTCAATTAAAACGAGATACCTGGTATCAAATCATCACTACAAAAGAAGGCTATGAATCAGATACCACTTGTATTTCTACTAATAATATTACTACCTCTACAGAGATACTTGAAAAAGTTTATCTACAACCAAGTCATCTTCCTTTAGATTTATTGGCATTAACCTTCGATGAAAATACGAAGTTAGTACTCAATAATTGCATCGTACAATTAGAAGATCAACAGACAGGAGAGTTGTTCATTAAGGATAATCCTACTAGCAATGATTTTAATTTTCCTATTTACACCAATAAGGACTATTGTTTAATTGCTACCTCTGTTGGGTATTCCAGTGATACGCTTTGTTTTGATACTAAAGGTTTGGCGGAAGGAACTAACTTAACCAAAGAATTATACTTAGCGCCCAATATTCGAGATTTAAACAAGATGCTCCCCTTAACGCTGTTTTTTGATAATGACTATCCAGATCCTAAAAGCTGGACAACGACAACTACTAGCAATTACGAAGATTTATTCTACCCATACTATAGGAAACAAGCAGAATTCGTGGTTAATTACACGAACAGTAAACCTACAACAGAGAAAGATGCCGCTGAAGCCAATATTCGACAGTTCTTCGAAGAAGACTTAAAATTCAATTATGATACGTTGGGTTTGTTTTCGGAGGCTATGGTAAGCTATTTAAGAAGCGGACAACAAGCCACTATTTCTATACGAGGATATGCCAGCCCTTTGGCACAAACTGATTATAACAATAAACTGAGCAGTCGAAGAGTCAGTTGTATTATGAATCATTTTCGTACATATCGAAATGGTATTTTTCAACCCTATATTAATAAGGGACAGTTGACTTTACAAGAAGTATTTTACGGAGAAAACGAAGCCCCTGACTACATACCAGATGACCCACTAGATAAGAGTAATTCTGTTTATAGTCCCGATGCATCTCTCCAAAGGAAGGTGGAGATAGTAGAGGTGGCGATAGGTTCAATTAACAATTAACAATTGACAAGGTGGAATAGGCATTATTAATTGTCCATTCCACCTTGGTAATTGCTAATTGGGTTTATTATACATATATTTGAAATTAATATTTAAAACACTATTGCATAAATCCATGAACATGAGGAATGCTATATTGTTTTTAGTAGTTTTATTAGGAATCTTACAACCAGAACGCAGCACAGCAAATGGTGTTTTAGAGGATAAAACAACTAAAAGCATTCACTATGAATTTGAGAAAACACTTTCCCATCTACCTACCCTCGATGAAGGGCTAGTCATTACATTCTCAACAGTAGCTGTCTCCTGCCCTAATTCCCAAGACGGAGAAATTACTGCACATGTCACTAGTGGTATAAGCCCGTTTACCTATAAATGGAACAACGATGCTACCACAGCAACCATTAAAGATTTGGCGGGTGGTAATTACCGAGTGACAGTTTCCGATGCTAACGGAAGAAGTGCCGTTAAATCAACCAAGCTTTATGAACCCGATCCACTGGTGCTTCGGGCAGATGTGAAACATGTTAGTTGCGGCAAGGACAGCGACGGCAAAGTGGAAGTATATGCAGAAGGGGGAACAAGTCCTTATACCTATACATGGGAGATAGGAGGTACTGGTGCTACTAGAGAGCATCTACCTCCTGGTAAATATTCGATTACTGTTACGGATGCAAAAGGTTGTATAACTGAAATACATCCCACTTTATTAGCCTCTCAATCTCCCAAAATAACCTCAAGTGTAACAGCCACTAGTTGCTCAGGCAATGGAAAAAATGGAAAGGTTTCTATTGAAATAGAAGGAGACTCAGCGCCTTTTGATATCAAATGGAGTACGGGTGATACACAAAGAGAATTATTATCAGGGTTAGCTCCTGGCGACTATTCTGTAACCGTCACGAACACAGGAGGTTGTAGCAGCATCGCTACTATGACCGTATCCGATGCAAATGTTGATTTTCAAGTAACCGTAGAGGCAGATGAATTTATCTGTGGTCATGAGCCCACTGGTACCGCAAAAATAATCGCAACAGGAGGGGTACAACCTTATCGCTATCAATGGAGTCATGGTCCTACTGACGCTTATCTATTTAATCTTACTGCAAGTGATTATACCGTAACCATATCCGATTTTGCTGGTTGTACCAAAGAAGTTGGTTTTTCAATACGGGAAGAAGCAGTTCCAGAACTCACTATTCCCACGCCTGGAAAAGTTTGCTTTGGAAGTGCTAGTCAACAGATTATACCAAGCGTTACCGGAGGAGTAACTCCTTATTCCTATTTGTGGAATACAGGAGCAACTACGGAGCAATTAAATAATGTAACTGAAGGTACGTACACTGTTACCGTTACAGGAGCAAATGGTTGTTCTGTAGTAGGGGAAACTAAAGTTAGAAGCCTTCCTGAAGTTTTTTATGATAAAGATATTACCCCCGTAACTTGTCCAGGTGGAAGTGACGGACAGATAACCACTACCATAGCTGGCGGAACAGATAATGGCTTCACTTATCTATGGAGCGATGGGCATACGGGTGCTTCTTTAAACAATATATCCGCTGGTACTTATACGGTTACCATTACCGACAGAGCTAGTAAATGTGAAATTATTGATGAGATTACTGTTCCCGAACCTGATCCAATTATTATACAAACTAATTCCATTCCAGCCTCTAGTGAAGATATAGCCGATGGAACAGCTTCTCTTACTGTTTCAGGAGGAACGCCGGGTTATACCTACGTATGGAGCAATGGAGAAACTGGCACTTCCATAGAAGGCGTACCTTTTGGCATTTACACCGTCACGGTAACCGACGCAGCAGGATGTACAAAAACTGCTACGATAGAAATTGAGGCTTTATGTGTTTTAGAAGTACAACTATTCCCTACTCCTATTACTTGTAATGGAAATGATGGGGCCTTGGTCGCAGAAGCGTCTCAAACCAATCATCAAGTTACCTATAATTGGAGTACTGGAGCAATTGGAAGAAGCATAACAGGACTAGAGTCTGACACTTATAGCGTGACTGCCACAGATGCTGTTGGCTGTACTGCCATAGATCAGATTACTTTGAGAGATAACCAAATATTCTTAGGAGATTCTTCAAATGATGGAGGGTCAAATGGGGATGATTCTTCCAATTCTGGAAATGACGCTGGTGACAATAATTCTGATAATGATCCTACTGATGGAAATACCAATAATAGTACGATTACCATCCAACCCGTATCTTGTCATGGTGGAGCAAATGGACAAATAACCGTAGCAGCTACAGGAGGAACAGGCAACGGGTTCACCTATACTTGGAGTAATGGTCAAACAGGTAACACCGCTAGTAATTTATCAGCAGGCACCTATACAGTCTCTGTAACCGATGCAGCCACAGGTTGTACCATTACCAGAAATATCACTATATCGGAACCTGACCCAATTATCATAACCCCTACTATTGTAAATGCTTCGGATGAAATGACAGCCGATGGATCTATCTCAGTAGAAGTTACAGGCGGCACAGCACCCTATACTTATATGTGGAGTAATGGTGCTACTACCGCTACCGTTGAAAATCTACCTTTTGGATCTTATACCGTCAAAGTAACCGATGCTAATGGTTGTATGGAAACAATTACCGTTGTGATTGATCCGAATTGTACCATTGAGGTTAAACTTTTTCCAACGGCTATTACTTGTAAAGGAAACGATGGTAGCCTCGTAGCAGTGGCCTCTCGTACGGACGAAGCCGTTAGCTATGCTTGGAGCAATGGACAAACAGGTAGAAGTATTATTGGATTATCACCTGGAACTTATAGTGTGACTGCAACAGATGCAGCAGGTTGTTCTATTGCAGCCAGTATCTTCCTAGAAGATAATCAGATATTCTTAGGAGGGCTCACGATGAATGGGGATGGCACAAATGATAATACGGGCAATACAGGAAATGAAGATGCTAATAATGGTTCAAATGGGGATGATTCAGGAAGTAACAGTAATGGAGAAGGAACCATCCTCATTACACCTGTATCCTGTCATGGTGGTTCGGATGGACAAATAACCGTAGAAGCTGCAGGAGGAACAGGCAATGGATTTACCTATACTTGGAGCAATGGGCAATCAGGTAATACTGTTACTAATTTATCGGCCGGCACTTATACAATTTCTGTAACGGATGCCGCTACAGGTTGTACCATTACCAGAAACATCACTATATCTGAACCAGCTGCCATCATTATCCAACCTACGATCGTCAATGCTTCAGACGAAAATACAGCAGATGGTTCTGCCAGCGTAGAAGTAACTGGAGGAACGCCTCCTTATACCTATATGTGGAGCACTGGAGCGACCACTTCTTCTGTTGATAATCTTCCCTTTGGTTCTTATACAGTCAAAGTAACGGATGCGAATGGCTGTATGGAAACCATTACGGTAGTTATTGATCCCAATTGTACGATTGGCGTTCAACTCTTCCCTACTTCTATTTCTTGTCGAGGAAATGATGGAAGCATTGTAGCTGAAGTTGCAGGTAATAAAGGAGCCGTCACCTATGCTTGGAACAATGGGCAAACAGGTAGAAGCATTACAGGATTAGCGCCTGGTACCTATAGCGTCATTGCTACTGATGCAGCAGGTTGTACTGCTACAAGTAGTTTTACTTTAGAGGATAATCAAATTATACTCGATGATAATGCCATTACGAATAGTGCGGTGTCGTGTCACGGAAGTGGGAATGGACGAGTAACCGTAGCTGCAAGTGGAGGCACAGGAAGTGGTTTTGGTTACGCATGGAGTAATGGACAAACTGGACCTACTGCTACCAATTTAGTAGCAGGTATTTATACCGTAACCGTTACAGATTTAGCGACCACTTGTAGTATTACCAAAGATATAACAGTAACCGAACCTAATCCTATAACTGTTCAAAGCAATATTACCAATGCGACCACTGAAACGAGTGGAGATGGTAGTATTACGATTTCGGTGGCAGGAGGCACTCCCCCTTATAGTTATAGTTGGAGTACCGGAGCCACCACCGCTACCATTAATAATCTGACTATTGGAACTTACCAAGTTACCATTACAGATGGTAATGGCTGCCAAAAAGTAGAATCAATCGTAGTAGCAGCCAATTGTGTATTAGAAGGGTCTATTGCTGCTACTCCAGTAAGTTGTGAAGGAAATGACGGTGCTTTAACTTTCAATGTAACAAATGCAACTGGAGCCATTACCTATCGATGGAGTAATGGTATGACAGGGGCTACTATTTCAGGGTTATCCCTTGGGTTTTATAGTGTCACTGCTACCGATGCATTGGGTTGTACGATTAGTGGAGGAGCTTCTGTAGATGATGCTTGTATCTGTATCGAACCAGAAATAAACACCATTGTAGTGATGGAAGCAACGGGTATTGAGGAAACAGATGGCTATATAGAACTCACGATGAAGGCTGGGAATGAACGTTATAATTATCAATGGTCTCATGGAGCGAGTACATCGCTTGCTGATGAATTATCTCCTGGCTTATACTCCGTAACTATTACCGATAAAAACGAACCACTCTGTAGTTTAGAAACTAATGTCATGGTGGGTAATTCTACCATCAAAATTGGTCCAGTGGAAGTTACAGCCATTACAGGTTCAGAGTGTGGACAGAATAATGGATCCGCCGAATTATTCCCAACTGGTCTTAATTATCAATGGAGCGATGGCGGCACGGGATCTTCTAGAGTTAATCTAGCACCTGGCACCTATATGGTCACAGCAACTTTTGATCAGTTACCCGGCGAACAAGATATAGTAGAAGTGGTAATTGAAACGATAGGTGGACTAGATGCTTCTGCTACCATCAATCAACAACCAGAATGCGGTAACAATAATGGTAGCGCCACGATCAATGCTACTAAAGGAAGTGGCAATTATACGTATAGTTGGGGACCTTCTAATACTAGAACTGATCTTACGAGTGGCACCTATTCCGTTACCATAACAGATCGTTTATATGGATGTGAAGACATAGTCACCTTTGTTATTAAAGATAATGCCCCTGGAGTTTCCATTGAAACCATAAGCATAAATCCTGTAACTTGTAAAGGAGAGGCAAATGGTAGTGCGCAATTTAATATCCTTACAACCAATGAAGTAGTACAACCTGTTACCCAACGCATAACAGATGGCTTGGGAAATACTTATAGCCCTTCTACCTTAGCTGCAGGACAATATTGTTTGGAGGTATTGGATGGCAATAATTGCCTAGTTGGAGGAACTTGTTTTGAAATAACTCAACCAGACTTATTATACGTAGAAATCTCCAGAATCCCTGCTACTTGTAGCACCAACGGTATTATCATCGTTAAAGCAGATGGAGCCAATGGGGATTATAATTTTAATTGGACAGATGTTCCTGGCTCAGATAATACACCAGGTAGAAGCGATCTTGCCCCAGGCATCTATGCCATTAGTGTAAACGATGGTAAGGGCTGTGGCACATTCATAGATAATATCAGGATTGCTGAACCTAAAATGCCGACTGTTAATTTGGAACCTACTCAGCCTGCTACACTCACTAGTAATGATGGTAGTATTTCAGTCGTTACGGAAGGAGGTCTTCCACCTTTCCGTTATTTCTGGAGTACTGGAGAAGAAGGAACTCCAACAATAGAGAATCTAGGACCTGGCGATTATGCCGTGACGGTAGTAGATGATAATGGCTGTGTAGAAGAATTAGAAATTCCGTTGATTGCACGTTGCGATATTGCTATTAATAGCAGTGTCATCAATACAAGTTGTGCTGGAGGAGATGGAAGTATTAGTTTAAATATTACAGGCGGAACTGGCACTATTAATTATCAATGGAGCAATGGTAGTACGACCGCTTCCATCAATAATTTATCTCCCGGTCCCTACCGTGTTACCATTACTGACCAAGGAGAATGTGATGAAACGGCAAACTTCTTTATTGGGGATGGTTGTAACTGTACCGACCCAGTTATTGAAAGCATTGTAACCGTAAAAGAAACCGTACCAGATAGTAAAGACGGAACCATTACGATTCAAGTAAAAGCGAATAATCCACAATTCACTTGGTCCGACCCAAGTCTATCAGGCAATCGTCTTACTGGATTAGCGGCTGGTGTTTATAAAGTAACCATTACCGATGGAGATTGCTCCACCACGAAAACTATCCCTGTAGGAAACGGAAATATACCAAGTATAGAAGTAGTCTCTATTTCTAATACACCTTGTGGAGAAAGCATCGGCAGTGCCACCCTTGGACCTGATAATTTAACTTATGAATGGAGTGATGGAGGTACGGGTACGATTAGAAATGATCTAGCGGCTGGTGAATATATCATTACTGCTACAGATCCTACTCAGCCCGGTGTGTCTATCATCGTAATTACTATTGAAACAGAAGGTGGACTAAATGCTAGACCAATCATCGGCCGCCTACCCGATTGTGGAGAAAGCAATGGGCAGGTAAGCATAGAAGCGACAGGCGGAAGTGGTAGTTATACGTATAGCTGGGGTACTAGCAATAGTCAAAATAGCTTAGCTAGTGGCACCTATAGCATCACCGTTTTTGACCAAGTACTAGATTGTAAAGAAGTGGTACTATTCACCTTATTGGATAATGTACCTTCGGTAGAAGTTGTCTTTAATACCACACGGGTTACCTGTGTTGGGGATACTGATGGAAGTGTACAAATCAACTTGATACCTAGTGCAGGTGCAGCTGGTCCATTTACGCAAACTATCAAGGACGGTGCAGGAAATGAATTTAATAATTCAAACTTACCAGCAGGAGATTACTGCGTGGAAGTTCGAGATAGAAATGGATGCTTAGCAGGAGGAGATTGTTTTGTAATAATGGAACCTGACCTATTAGCGGTTACGGTTAGCCCTACCTTAAGTTCTTGCAATGACGATGGAACGCTCACTGTAGAAATAAGTGGCGGTAATGGAGGAGCTATGGTCAATTGGTCAGATGGAACCACTGGTGTTTTTAGAGAAAACTTAGGCGAAGGAACTTATGGTTTTGAAGTAGTGGATATGAAAGGTTGTAGCGCAGCAGGGGAAGCGGCTATCACAAAAATAAGAGACCCTCAAGTATCTATCACTAGCATGGATGCTACCAATATCATTTCTAACGATGGTACTGCTACGGCTAATCCTAGTGCAGGTACTAGCCCTTATACCTATGTATGGAATAATGGAGAAACCACTCCTACCATTTCAGGATTATCCCCTGGTACCTATGAAGTCACCTTAACAGATGCAAATGGTTGTACCTCCGTTAGCAGTACAGAAATCATCGCTAGTTGTACCGACCCAGTTTCAGTCAATATCAGTCCTTTAGCCGTATGTAAAGGTACCACAGGTATCTTGAGTTTCAATATAGCACCTTCCCCTTGCTTTGAAGGACCTTTGGATTCACGGGTTACGGATAGTCAAGGGACGGAGTTCGACTCCGAACAATTACCCGCTGGTAGTTTTATTTTAGAAGTATTGGATGCTAATGGAAATATTATCGCTTCGGAAAATTTTACCATTGAAACCGTTACAGATATTGTTCTTGATTCAACCGTCGATCCTGCTACTTGTGATGATAAAGGAGCTATTCGATTAGCAATAGAAGGTGGTAATGCTAATTATACTTTTGATTGGGAGGATATTCCTGGTCCAAGTAATGGTGCCAATAGAAGTGCATTAGATGCGGATAATTATACTGTAACCATTACTAATAATTTGACAGGATGTACGATCGAAGAAGGCTTTCCAGTTCCAAATGAAGGACTAGAATTAACGACAGAAGAGGAAGTATTTACTTGTGATGGCATGCCTGTTCAATTATCGGTAGTTAACAATAAACCATCAGATAATTTGACTTATACTTGGTCACCTGCTAGTGGCATCAGCGCAGGGGCTACTACAGGAACACCAACGGTTCAAGTAGATAGTATTCAGGAGTTTACCTATACTGTTGAAAACCAATTTGGTTGTCAACAGTCAGGCAGTGTGCTAGTAACCAATGCCAATACACAGCCACCAGGAGAAATCACTCAATCCTTACAATGTAATGGATTGGTAGTAGATTTTAAAAGTACAGGTGGAGCATCCGATTATTATATTTGGGATTTTGGAGATGGCAATACTTCTGAGGAAGCCAATCCTACACACGTATATGATGCAGCTGGTAATTACACCGTTACTTTAAAGTTAGATCCAAGATTTCCATGTGCCGATGATCTAGGAATTTTATCTAGCAGAATGTTGGATGTAATGGATGGAGCAATTACTAAAGCCAGTTTCACACCAGACTTCGAGCCGTGTGAAGATGAAGGATTAGTACAGTTCAACAATACTTCAGAGGTGTCTCCCGGACCTGTCTCTTATATGTGGAATTTTGGAAATGGAATGACTTCTACAGAGGAGAATCCACTCCTTCAATTAGAGGAAAATGTAGATTTAAATATCAGCTTGACTATCAAAACCCCAACGGGTTGCGAGGATGTAGTTAGAGACAATTTGGATGTAATCTTCTTCAAGCAACCAACTGTTTTTGATAGTATTCAAACCTGTGCAGGCATTCCAACAGAATTGAACCCCAACCCATCAGAGGGCGAATTTAAATACAGTTGGACACCTGCTCAATTTCTGGATAATGCAACCATAGCCAACCCTACCGCTATAGTAGATAAAACAACTAGAATTGATGTCACGATAGGAGATGGAATTTGTGAGGCTGCAACTTCGGTCTTACTATTAGTACCCGCAGAAGCTGATATTGAACTCCCCGAAGATGAAGCTATTTGTTCTGATGAGAATCAAGTCTTCTTTGCAGAGGTTGCTGAGGAAGGAGCAATCATTTGGTCCTCTATGCCAGACTTTTCGGATACCATTAGTACGGAGCCAGAATTTATGGCATCCCCAGGTATTTACTATTTTAGTTTTACGGATACCTTTGGTTGTAATTATACAGATGAGTTGGCAATAGAAAATGCCTTGATTGATGCAGAGATGATGTCAGATGTTGGTCTAACCATCTGTAGAAATACCCCTGCAACTTTAACGATCCGTAACAATAAGCCAATCTTTGAATACACTGCCTACGAGTGGTTGGAAGCAGATGGCATTTTGAATACAGATTTCCAAAGCCCAAGTCTAGTAGTAAGACCAACCACCACCACAGAATATTGTGTAGTCCTTACCAACGAAGCAGGTTGTATAGATACGATTTGCCAAGTCTTTGAGGTACCTGATATTGATATGGAAGTTATGGTCACCGCTGATCCGGATACCATTTTTGCTAATCAAACTTCTGAACTAGAGGTTACGCCTGCGGGGGAGACCGTCATCTGGATGGATGATCCATCGGCTGGACCTACCCGAACGGTAAGCCCTATTCAAACGACGAATTATATGGTTACTGTACGGGATGAAAATAATTGTGAGGGAACAGGAATGGTAACGGTAGTAGTGGAAATGCCAGTCTGTGGCCCACCAAATATATTCTTTCCGAATGCCTTCACGCCAAATGGAGATGGCATCAATGATGTACTTCGAGTAAGAGGGAATGGGATGATGGAAGTCTTTTGGAGAGTCGTCAATCGTTGGGGACAAATCGTATTTGAAGCCAACTCAGAGGATGATGTTTGGGATGGCACGTTTGACGGAAAACTAGTGGACCCTGATGTCTATGGGTTTGAATTACGAGTCGTATGTTTCTCTGGAGAAATCTATGAGACGCAGGGGAATGTAACGGTCCTTAGATAGGTTTTTTGAGTAAATACTCACAGTAGGGTTTTAAGGAAGCAATGATTAAAAAGATAGTTTTAAAAAGCCATCTTTTTAATCATTGACCCTTAAACTGAGAAGGGGCTACCCCTGTACTCTTCGAAAAGAGTCGAGAAAAATAAGCAGGGTCATCAAATCCCAATTCAAAAGCAATTTCTTTTACTGATTTATCGCTGAACATCAATTGACGTTTAGCTTCTAAAATCAATCGATCTTTAATAATTTGTAAAGGTGTTGAATATCCTTGATTATTCAATCGTTTTGACAGGGACTTAGGAGAGATAAACAATTTTTCTGCATAGCCCGCCACCGTATGTTCTTGTCGAAAATGCTTTTCTACCATTGCAATAAATTCCTCAGCAGTCCTATCCGTATTTACCAGTTTTGTCTCCTCTTGTTGTGTTTGGGTATTCACCAAGCGAAGCGTCCGAATCAAGAATTGACGTAGGTAAGACTCAACCATATCTTTATGTGCATTCCCTTTAGCTTCCACTTCTTGAATCATTTGCTTCACTAAATTTTGGAAAGGAAGTTGTTGCTCAGCAGGAACGGAAACCACACTCGCTCGGTGTACATTATTAAACAACAATCCATTACAAGCAATCTCCTTTCCATGCGTTTCTACGCAATAAAAGTCTTTGTTGAAAGATAACTGATAAGCCTCCTTTGCTTTTTCACTTTGCACACTAAATACTTGCCCTGGCGATAAACAAAAAATACCAGATGCTGCTATCTCGAAGGTATTAAAATCGACTTGGTAAGTCCCTCCTCCATCCGCAATCCAATAAATTTTATAGTGTTCTGATATTTCATTTTCATTTAACACGCAATAGGTTTCTAATGAAAGTTTAGATACCTCAAAGAACGGATTAGATCCAGAAGTCCCTAATGATTGAAAGGTATAGGTTTCTTTTTTAGATAGCGCCATTACCAAGTTTTGTTATTGAAGCATTTATACTGCGAACGGGGTAAAATTATGAAAGTGAACTAATTGTTTATTTGTGTAACTGTTTATTCGTTTACAAGCTATACTTAGATAAACAGTTCAACAAATAAACAATTAAACAGTATTGTAAAATCACTTTTTTATCC
>CALJIQ010000251.1 GCA_937973995.1 uncultured Saprospiraceae bacterium | reverse complement strand
CAGCGATCTAAAAAAATGGTTTTGAAAAACCATTTTTTTAGATCGCTGTCTCCAAAGAACCAATTTGCCGAGCTTGCGAAGCAAGCGAGGCATTAGGATAAAGTTGAACTGGCGATTGGCATTAATAATAATAATCCAATCCCAAGTGCGTAATCAACTCTTCCTCTTTCAAATATCTCAAGGTATTATTGATCTTCATCAATTGCTTGAATAAATCGTGCATTGGGGGCAGACCTTTCTTTGTTTGAGGTGATTTAAAGAAAAAGCCTAACCACTCTTGGATGCCTTTCAAATCAGAGCGATTTGCTAAGTCTAGTAACAACGCCAAATCCAATACAATAGGAGCGGCTAAAATGGAATCTCGACAAAGAAAATCCACTTTTATTTGCATTGGATAACCCAGCCATCCTGCAATATCAATATTATCCCAGCCTTCCTTATTATCTCCTCTAGGGGGATAGTAGTTGATTCTTACCTTATGGTAGATATTACCGTATAACTCAGGATTTTCCTCTGGTTTTAGAATGTGCTCGATCACTCCCAATTTAGAAACCTCTTTGGTTTTAAAATTATCAGGATCATCCAATACCGCACCATCTCTGTTCCCTAAAATATTCGTGGAAAACCAGCCATTGATACCTAAAGAACGAGCCTTAAAACCTGGCGTAAGGATCGTTTTCATCAACGTTTGTCCCGTCTTGAAATCTTTGCCACCAATAGGGACATTATTCTTTTTAGATAACTGAACTAAGGCAGGCACATCCGCAGAAAGATTGGGAGCACCATTGGCATACGGCACACCCATTTTGATGGCTGCATAGGCGTAAATCATGCTCGGTGGAATATTCTCATCATTTTCTCGCAAGCCCTTTTCCAGCGCTTTAATAGATTGATGACAAGCAGCTTCCTCCATATAGATTTCGGTAGAACCACACCAGACCATGACTAATCGGGCGCATTTATTCACCTTTTTAAAGGTTTTGATGTCCTCCATCAATGCTTTTGCCAAATCCATTTTGGTTTTTCCTTTCTTTACATGTTTGCCATCCAATCGTTTGACATAGTTTTTGTCAAACACTGCTTTCATTGGCTTTATTTGCTTTAGTTCATCCTTTATTTCATCCAATAACTGCTTGTCTAAAACCTTTGCATGAACTGCTGCTTTGTACACATTATCTTTATAAACATCCCATCCACCAAAAACAATATCATCTAGCTTAGTGAGTGGAACAAACTCTTTAATTTTTGGGGATCGTTTTTCCGTTCGTTTGCCCAAACGAATTCTACCCATTTGGGTATAGGAACCTATCGGCTGAGAAATGCCACGTCGAACTGCAATGACGCCTGCAATAAAGGTAGTAGCTACTGATCCCATACCAGGTAATAGTACACCGAGTTTTCCCTTAGCAGGTTTAATCTTTGATTGTTTTGCCATATTAAATCTTATACTTTTTTGCGCCTTTAAGTTTGGTGATTTCCAGACGCAGTGTTAATGGAATAAGTTGAAAAATTCCAAAATTCAATTACCAAATTCCAACACTACCTTTTGGTAGATTTTGAAATTTGAATTTTAGAACTTCCAACCTTTATCCCAAATTCTGTAAGGAGGCTTCGTCAATTAGAAATGTTGAATAATGTCTAGGAGAGAATTATACGTAGCATGAGGGAAAACCGATTTTTAAAAACTTGTTTGATAAGGTGTTGATAGACGATGAAACACTAACAAATAAGAATTTATTTTTCGGTAATTTACCTTACTACCGTATTTTTAAAGGACTACTTCTTTGTTTGAAATATTTTATTTTGTAATCCTCTCTTTATATCTCACATTTATACTCAAAGCCATTTGTTCTCCAAATACCAATGCAAGGCTTCTGTTACACCTTGCTCTAAATCGTAAGCGGGCGCAAAGTTAAAATCATTTTTCAAAGGTTGCGTGTCGCATTGCCAATTTTTGGATTTTAAGATTTTGACTTTCTCCAAATTGAGTGGAGGCATTTTGCCTGTCAAGCGCCCAAAACCCTCATTAATAGCGGCAATTACCTGAACAATACTTATGGGAATATTTATTTGAAAAGGATTTTTTTGCAGTACTTTTCGAGCAATTCTTCCTAATTCTTGGGTAGGATAATGATTACCGTCAGAAACAAAGTAGCTTTTTTGGCTTATTTCTGATAGGGTGGCATCTAGTACCAAGCGGGCAAGGTCTTTCACATAGATAAAGGTAGCTTTTTGGGGCACTCGTCCTATATGTCCTTCAATGCCCTTAGAGAAGGTTTTAAAAAAAATGAAAATCTCTTTTTCTCTAGGACCATAGACTGCTGTCGGCCGAAAGATGAGATAAGGGAAAGAAGAAAGACTTTGAAGCCATTGTTCCGTAGCTAGTTTACTTTCTCCATAGGTGTCAATAGGGTGGGGGGTATTACTTTCCAAAACCACCTCTGTAGGATGGTTATCCGCTGGACCATAAGAGGCTAAACTACTGATATAAATAAACTTCTCTAAAGTAGGATTGGTTTTTTTTAAAACCTCCACAAAAGTTTTAGTCAGTTCAAAATTATATTTAAAAAAGTCCTCCTTAGTATCTGCTTTGGTAACACCTGCACAATGGATAACATAATCGAATTGAGTCTGGGCCAGCTTGTTTTCTAAATCTGTTTTATTAGAAAAATCCATTTCAAAAAACTGGATTTTTTCATGCGATAAGAAGGATCGGCTACTCGTTGAGCGCACCCCTGCATAAGTAGCTAAGCCTCTGTTAATAGCTTCTTCTACTAAGAAACTACCTACAAATCCTGATGCACCAGTTATTAAGATTTTTTTCATAATTGTTTCTCATAAATTCTATAGGTTTTATACACTTCTGCATTTAATCCTTGCATCCCTTTATTCATCATTTCATTATCTTCCAATACCCACGAACCTTCTCCAAAGGCAATATTATGCGTTTGGGCGTAGCGAATGATTTTAGCATAAAAGATAGCCTCAATGCCCAATCGTCTATAGTCAGGCAGAACGCCTAGTAGTATAATTCTAAGAATGGTCACTTTCTTCTTACCAAACAACAATCGAAAAATTCCAAATGGAATAATTCGTCCACGCTTTTGCTTTATCATGATTTGATTGATATCTGGCAAGGCGAGAAAAAAGCCAATGGCTTTGCCATCTTTTTCTGCGATAAAGACCATTTCCTCATCCACAATTAATTTCAGACCTGCTGCCAAATGATCGAATTCCTCTTCTGTAGGTGGAACAAACCCCCAATTTTGCTCCCAAGCTTTCTGATAAATTTCTCGAATGGTTCGTGCTTCTTTCTTGAAGTTTCTCTTACTCACATTTCGAATAATAATCCCTCTTTTTTTCAAGCGTTCTTCTAATCTAGCACTCACATCCAAAGACCGTTGAGAAACAGATTGGGTGGGTACTTTATAAGCAAATAAATCCATTCGCTTACGAAATCCATAGCGGTTTAAAAAATCGGCATAATAAGGTTTATTATACGTCATCCAAACAACAGGAGGACTACCATAGCCGTCTATTAACACGCCTGCTGTTTCATTGGTGGTAAAGTTAGTAGGTCCGTACATACCCTGTAAGCCTTCTGCTTGTATCCAATCTGCAGCTTTGTTGAGTAATGCCTCTGCAACCGTATAGTCTTCAATGGTATCAAAAAATCCAAAATACCCTACTTGCTCATTGGCAAATTTAATGTATTCATTATTCCGAATAGCGGCTATTCTTCCCACTATTTTGCCGTCTCTTATCGCTAAAAATAAGTCTGCTTTCGAATGATTAAAAAAAGGATTTTTTTTAGGATTCATCACCTCTTTTTGGTCGAGGTACATGGCAGGCACATAATTGGGGTCTCCTTCGTATAGGTCGTGTGGAAAATCTATAAATTGCCGCTTTTGTTTAGCGGTCGTTACTTGGACGATTTGCATAGTTGGTTCTCTTATGTTCTTTATCAGGATGCAAGGTAAGGAAAAAGAGGGTTATTAAGGGTTATGGAAGGTTATAGAATGTTACTATACTTGGAAAGGGAAACGGATGAGGTATTATGATATTTTGGTTTTGTGGTATTATGGCAGCGCTTACCTTTACGAAAATTTTTTCCTTAGGAAAGTTTACTCACAATATCTACAAAAAAAGGCATTTGAAGAAATGCTCCAAATGCCTTTTAGGGCAATCGCTCGAAAGTCAGCCCCTTGTTTATTTGCGTAATTGTTTATCTGTTTATGGATTTCTAAGTAGTGTGACATTATTAATTATTGATTATTAATTATTTTCCAGACGCTACTGAACACGCCTAATTAGCTAATAATCAGTAATTAATAATCAATCAACTGAAAAGCAAAGTTGTTAACTTATTTTTGTCAGACTACT
>CALJIQ010000250.1 GCA_937973995.1 uncultured Saprospiraceae bacterium | reverse complement strand
GAAAATGCTTGAATCGTTTATTTGTTTAACTGTTTATTCGTTTACAAACTATACTTGGATAAACAGTTCAACAATTCAACAAATAAACAGTATTGGAAAATCGGATATTTATCCCGTGTTCAGTATAATTCTTTAGACACTTTTTTCTTATTCTAATTGATAGAACTATCAATCTTCTTTAAATGTTCAAACTCGATTAAACAAATATTGGTTATAACCTTTATAGTTAAGATAAGATTGCCTATCATGTGTAGCTGGTGGGAGCAAATTGATAAGGGACATTTATTTTTGTCCCACTACTAAGGAGCGATGGAATCAGCATAAGGAAAATAAATGAAGATATTATTAACAGGAGCAACAGGCTATGTTGGGAAAAGGCTATTACCCGTTTTAATAAAAAATGGTCATCATGTAATTTGTGGGGTTCGAGATATGAACCGTTTTAGTCCACCTGTCTCCATTCGACCATTCATAGATATTATTCAAGTAGATTTTCTAGACACTAAATCTCTAGCGCATATTCCCTCCGATATTGATGCGGCCTATTATCTCATCCATTCTATGTCTAGTTCAAATGAATACGAAAAATTGGAAGAACAAGCCGCTAATAATTTCGTGGAAGCACTACGTGCCACTTCCGTAAAACACGTCATCTATTTAAGTGGCATTGTCAATGAAGACAGTTTATCAAAACATTTAAAATCTCGTAAGAATGTAGAGAATATTTTACAAGAGGGATCTTTTGCATTGACGACTTTAAGAGCAGGAATCATCATGGGTTCAGGAAGTGCCTCCTTTGAAATAATCAGAGATTTGGTGGAGAAATTACCGATTATGATAGCTCCAAAATGGTTGAATACAAAATGCCAACCAATCGGTATCCAAGATGTACTTCTTTTTTTAGAAAAATCTCTACTTAATGAGAAAGTGTATCACCAAAATTTCGATATTGGTGGATCGGATATTCTCACCTACAAGGAAATGTTATTAGGATTTGCTAAATTCAGAAAATTGTCTCGTCGTATCTATATCGTTCCAGTAATGACCCCTAGATTATCTTCCTATTGGTTGTACTTCGTTACTTCTACTTCTTACAATCTGGCAGTTTCGCTCGTAGAAAGCATGAAAGTAGAAGTTGTTTGTAGAAATAGGAAACTCAATGATATTCTTACTATTGAACCAGAAGCATATACAAAAACATTGCGTAGGGCTTTTACAAAGATAGATGGTAATCAAATTGTTTCTAGCTGGAAGGACTCTCAAGTAAGTGGGGTAAAGAGATTCAATATTTCTGATTTTATTGATGTTCCCACTTTTGGATGTTTCAAGGATATTCGAGAAAGAAAAGTCATTTCACAGGAAAAAGTAATCCAGAAAATATGGAGTATAGGAGGAGATACAGGATGGTATCATGCTGATATATTATGGAAAATTAGAGGATTTATAGATAAATTATTTGGAGGGGTAGGTTTAAGAAGAGGAAGGACCAATATAACTTCTTTGGAATCCGGAGATGCCTTAGATTTTTGGAGAGTACTTTATGCCGATAAGGAAGAAGGCCGATTATTATTATTTGCAGAAATGAAATTACCCGGAGAAGCTTGGCTAGAGTTTAAAATCAAAGAAGACCTACTGTTACAAACTGCAACTTTCCGACCACACGGAATACTTGGCAGACTCTATTGGTATTCTGTGCTCCCCTTTCATGGAATTATTTTTAAGGGAATGATTAATAAAATCACTGAGCGTTGAGTTTTAATTTTGCTACTTGTAACGTTTTGCGTACCTAGATAGGATGGGAACACGGAGATGCAGAGTCTAAATTAGTCTAAGCATGTTTTCGTCTCTGCGTTCCAGATTCACTCCATCCCCACTCGGTAACAAGTTTCAAAAAAATGGAAAGTTTGTTTAGCAGAGTCAATCGCCTCTTGGATCGCTTCTGGGGTTTGTACTTCTAGTAAGGCTAGTTGGCGAAAAGCCGCCCACCGTTTACCAGTCTCTTTACCATATCCACTATAAAAATGAAAGGTTGAACTATTTTTCAACTGAGGATTGATGCGAAGTTGCCGACATATATATTGCCCTCCTAGCATAGAGCCTTCAACCACGTAGAGTCCTCCTATTACTGCTGCTATATTCTTGTAGGTAGGTACTTCATTCAGAATAGGAGCTACTTCTTTTGTAGAAATATGTAAGGCTTGTATATCGGCTTGCAACCATTTTATTTTATCCTCACTAATGAAGGATTGAAGAGCGGGAGTGGGATGCGTGGTCAAAAAATCAGAAAAGGCAGTATATAATTGAGAATGGATATACCAATTACAAATAAGTAGTTTTTGATAGTCGGTTTGCGTCAAAGTACCTGATGCAATTTTAGGGGACAGCGCAACTGCCTCGGTTGCATCATGGTTTAGTTGAGTCGCTTCTTTTAATAGCGTAAGGACCGTTGTTTCCTTATGGATAGTCATAAACGATTATTTTTTCCTCTATTATTATAGTAGTGGGACAAAAATAAATGTTCCAATTTTTTGAGATTTTTCGTTAGCTTTCAAAAATAAACTCCTTGACATACGTTCATTTTTGACAACTAACAAAAAGTCAATTGGAACATTTATTTTTTCAACGTCCCATAGATTTTTCTTTTTGCTATTTCTTCATTCGCCTTTAGGCAATTTTACCCAAAAAGTCGTTTCCTTCCCTAATTTACTTTCTACCGAAACCTCTCCCCCATGCCGAGTGATAATTCTATGTACGATGGCTAAACCAATACCCGTACCTGGATATTCTTCCTCGCTCACCAAACGATTGAAAACGCCAAAAATTTTATTGGCATATTTCATATCCATCCCTATACCATTGTCTTTGATATAAATGAAAGAAAAGTTGGCCTTTTGCTTACTGCCAATTTCAATAAGCGGTTGTTCTTCGTTTTGAGAATATTTGACAGCATTAGAAATTAAATTAATAAATAACTGTTGTAGTAAGGAGCGATCCCCTCGTATGTCAGGTAAGGTATCTGCTATTATGACTTTTACCTTACTTTTCTTGTCCAACGGAATTACCTCTTTGATAGCATTATCTATCAATTCACGAGTTGGGATCATTTGAAAATTCATACTTTTTCGCCCCAATTTCGAAAAATTTAGAATATCACTAATGAGGGTATTCATTCGACGAGTACTCTCCATGATGGTATTCAAAATCTCTGTTCCCCACTCGTCCATTTTATCACCATAGTCTTCTTTTAAAATCTGGATAAAGCCATTAATATTCTGTAGTGGAGAACTTAGATCATGTGATACGGAATAGCTAAACATTTCCAATTCCGCATAAGCCGCTTCCATTTGTTTATTTAATTGGCGGATTTCATTGAACCGTAGCATAATAAATTCTCGGATATCATTGCGCAGGGCAATGGCCGCCTCTGTTTCATATTTTTCCCATCTGCGAGCCGTACCTTTTACTATTTCTTTCCACTTTGCAAAAGATTTCCTTGGCGAAATACGCTCTCCGTTTTGCGATACAGGTTTCTTAGGATTGCCGCCCCAATAGACTTCTTGTATCACTTCTGGTCGAAACCAGATAATAAATTCATTGGGGTTTAACGCAAATTTTATGGCTAATATACCTGCCGCTTTATCTCTAAATTCTTGAGCAGGTGGGTATAGTTCAGGTAGGGCATTTGTTTCAAAAACAGGGGAATCGGTTCGCTCATCCAGCCATTTACAAAGCTGCTGGATTTGCTCTTCCGTAGGGGTATTACCTAATAAAGAAGTAGCATGTTCTGTAACAACTACTGCCCCGCCACATTGTATTAAATTCTTTACGGTTTCTTCTTGTGCCGTTAAGCCTTCCAGTATATTATAGTCCGCACTCATATTCTCAAAGAGCTTGGCACGCGTAATATTGGTTTCTAGAATAGAACTTCGGAATAAGTTAGCCGATTCCAATGCTAAGTGCCCAGAGAAAATTTGTGCCATAAATTGACAAGTGAACCTTACGGAAAAATCCAAGAATTTAGGCGTATAGTGATGGCAGGCAATCAAGCCCCACAAACGATCATCCAAGATAATGGAGATACTCATAGTGGATTTCACTCCCATGTTACGCAGATATTCTAGATGGATGGGGGAAAGTCCACGAGTAACAGAATGGGTTAGATTTAATGGCTGATTGTTAGCGCCCGCCAAAACAGGAATAATCTGTGCAGGAGTGGATTCAACATCTGCCAGTATACGCGATTTATTTTTTAAGTATAGTTTTCGAGCTTGAGGTGGTATATCAGAGGCAGGGTATTTTAGGCCTAAATAAGGATGCACAAAATCTTCTTTAACTTCTGCAATTACTTCTCCATCATCTTGTTCATCAAAACGATAGAGCATTACTCGGTCGTAACCTGTTATTTTCTTTATCTCTTCTGCCATTCGTTGGAATAACTCTGCAAACGACGCTTTTTGTATCTGCTGAATGGCCTCACTGAGGGTGTATTGAAATTCAGTTGTTGTCACCTGATTATCAGAGGGTTCTATCTCTACAATGAGTAAATTATCTTCATTGAGATGAACGATTAGATTGTGGAAGATAGAACGGTCTTGTTGGTGAATATTGGTTCGGATAGGGTTGGTTTTCCTGAAATTATCCCCTTTTGCTATTTCTTCTCTGATCAGTTCCAATAGTTCTTTCGGTAGGATGTCGCACAGAGTAGTTTTTAATAAGGTATCTGTTGCATATCCTATGATAGATGCGGTATTATCACTAACTTGGAAAATGGAAAGGGAGACGGGATCACAAGCAATTAAACAGGCGTGTGATTGTACCAAACGAATTAGATGAATTGGTTCTTTCTCACAGTTCGAAAGGTCGTATTCTACACTATAAGCTTTAACGTTAGAATCCATGTAATACTTGATATTGTTTTATAAAATGAGCATCCAACCTTACAAGTAGGACTTCATTTATCTAAAAAATTACCTAGGGGGACTCTTACCTCTTGCGTACTAGGAGCAAAAATACAGTAGAATGAAGGAGTAAATATAATTACATTTGGTTCAAAACCCAATACAATACATTTTTTTGATCTGTTCTAATTGGGTTATACTGAACACGGGATAAATATCCGATTTTCCAATACTGTTTATTTGTTGAATTGTTGAACTGTTTATCCAAGTATAGTTTGTAAACGAATAAACAGTTAAACAAATAAACGATTCAAGCATTTTCGGTAATTTATCCC
>CALJIQ010000249.1 GCA_937973995.1 uncultured Saprospiraceae bacterium | reverse complement strand
CGATGACGACGAGTATTGAAGATCCTAGGATAACAGCTATTACATTGTTTCCCAATCCAACTCACGGGAAAATAACCTTGAAAGCACTAGAAGTGCCTCTACAACAAGTAATTGTTTATAACACGAGTGGTCAAGTGTTATTACATCAGCCACTTCGTCAAGTAGATTGGCAAGAAATTTCCATTGAATCTTTACCGATTGGACTCTATATCATTCGGATTCAAACGGAGTATGGTATAAAAACAGAAACGGTATTGAAATTATAAGTTTTTCTTTGAGAAGATGCTGGATGCCATAGTGAATAGTATCCAGCATTACGTTTCCCCATCAAACCAACCCGCCCTAGATTATCTCAAAAACTGTGAACGTATTCAAGGCTAGTGATCCCATGAACAATTGTTAAACCACATAGGTGGTTTGGCACGGTTCCAAGGGGTTATAAGTTTTTAAAGCACTTGGACAGAAAGGACGAAACAATGATCTATTCCCGACCGATGGCTAACGTCGTCGGAGGTGAGGCTCATCGGACGGCGCAGCCATCCGACGAGTAAATCAACTGTTTTATTAATTCCTCATTGCTAAGGGACATTTATTTTTGTCCCACTACTAAGTGTCTATCATTTCAAATAACACAGCTTATGAAAAAATTACTTTTAAAAATAGCCCCCCTATTTATTCTGATGGTCGTGCTTTTTTCCTGTAATGATGATTTTCAGGATGCGTTGATTCTTGAAGAAGAGTTACAAGTGACGGAGAATCGGGAACCTATTACGACTTACTTCCAGATTAGTTTAACGGATAATCCAACGGAACTAGAGGAGGTAAATATTGATTTGCAAGGCGTGATCATTTACGGAACAGAAGGTACTGATTCTATAGAATTGGGAACAGCAGTTGGCATATATAATTTACTGGATTATCAAAATGGTATTGATACCTTAATTGCTGGCGCTACTATCGAACTAGACACGATTAAGCAAGTTCGGTTAGTCTTAGGAGAAAATAATACGGTGAAGGCAGGGGGAGAAATTTTTGATTTAAAAATCCCTAGCAAAAAAGGCTTACGACTAAAAATGTGTGCGCCACTTGCCGACTTTGATACCTATATTTTAGAATTAGATTTCGATGCAGAAAAGTCGGTCCATAAAACAGGACAAGGCTATATTATGAAACCTGTTATCAAAGTATTGAATCCTGAAATCGAAGTAGAAGAAGAGGATGAAGACGATGAAGACGACGACGACGATAATGAGGAAGGCGACAATGGTAATTCCAATGGCAATGGCGGACAGAACGGCAATGCGAATGGTAACGGCGACAATGGTAATTCCAATGGTAATGGCGGACAAAACGGCAATGCGAATGGCAACGGGGACAATGGTAATTCCAATGGCAATGGCGGACAGAACGGCAATGCAAATGGTAACGGCGACAATGGTAATTCCAATGGCAATGGCGGACAGAACGGCAATGCGAATGGCAACGGGGACAATGGTAATTCCAATGGCAATGGCGACAATGGCAATTCCAATGGCAATGCTGGTAATGGGATGAATGACAATGATGATGATAAAGAAGATGACGATGACGACAAAGAAGAGGAAGACGATGACAAAGAAGACGATGACAAAGAAGACGATGATGACAAAGAAGAAGACGATGGGGAGAATTCAACGATCACTATATCAGATAATCTACAAGCTTATATAAATAATAATTATCCTGATTTTTCAGTCAAAAAAGCTAGTATAGATACGCTTTGCGATGAAACCTCAGCTATTGTTATAGCCCTACAAAAAATGAGTAAAAAGATTGATGTATATTTTGATGAAGAAGAACGTTTCCTGCACGAAGCAGAAGATATAAAAAAGAAGGATATTCCTGAGGAAGTGATTGAAATCGTAACCAATACCTTCGAAGAATATCAGCTAAAGACTAATGCCATAAAATACATCAAGCAGGATGGGACTATACAATACTCATTGACTTTATTCAAAGAGAATAGTAGTAAAGAAGTAATTGTAAATTCGGATGGAACGATCATTTGTGGTCCATAGTTTTAATGATTTAATGCGTGTGGTTTCAAAAGTGGTGACTAGTATTTGCTCGCCGCCTTCGGCGTCTCGCAAAAAGGGTTCTTAGGATGCAAGGATTTAAAAAATTGGCTTTAAAAAGCCAATTTTTTAAATCCTTGCATCCTAAAACCTACTTCGCCGAGCTGGCGTTAGCCAGCGAGGCAGACCAATAATTAGTGATCAAAGTTTTTGAAACGCATCATTAGTAGGAGAACAAAAAAGGATTCGTATTTTTACGAATCCTTTTTTGTTTTAGGCATACGCTAATATATTCAATACAATAAATGTCTTTACTACCCTATCTACATAAAAAAGAAATAGAAGCTGGATGTGATGAAGCAGGGCGGGGTTGCTTGGCAGGTCCTGTTTATGCAGCTGCGGTTATTTTACCTAAAGATTTTTCTCACCCTCTACTAAATGATTCTAAGCAATTAACCGAACTAGAAAGAGACGAATTACGACCCTTGATAGAATGTTCTGCCATTGCTTGGGCGGTAGCATCTGTTAGACCTAAAAAGATCGACGCCATCAATATTTTAAATGCTTCTTTTTTGGCCATGCACAAAGCAGTTGGTAAATTAGCAACAGTACCTACCTCGCTTTTAATTGATGGTAATCGCTTCACGCCCTATAAAAATATTCCCCACCACTGTATTATCAAAGGAGACGGAAAATACGCTTCTATTGCTGCGGCTTCTGTATTAGCTAAAACACACCGAGATGCTTATATGAAACGGGCAGCGAAGAAACACCCCTACTATTCTTGGGATAGTAATAAAGGCTATCCTACTATTGCTCACCGTGCAGCTATAAAGAAACATGGTACAACTAAATATCATCGGATTTCGTTTAAATTAATGTAGCTTAAGCCATAGGGGATGGCTTCCTAGCTTGAGTAGGGATTTGACAGGCTAGAAGATTGAATTACATAACTCGAAACCATGATACTCCATGAAAGTGATCTAGTATTTGATTTTGATGATGCCATCTGGCAGGTCAAAAAATATGATGACCACCATTACTATAAGAAATTTAGTGGGGTGGGTTTAAAGGGAGTGGATTTCATTGGTATTTATAATCAGGATAAGGTAGTCTTTATAGAAGTGAAAAATTTTCGAGCTAAACACCCTACTCGAGAAGAACCCTTTACCGTACTAAAAGAAACAAAAGCATTTATCAATCACATAGGCGATAAGCTAGAAGATACTTTTCGAGCAACTACTGCCATACAAGGATATTTTAGAAAAAAATGGTGGTATCGAACTTACCTGTCTTTGGAATCCTTTATACCGCAACACTGGTTTCTTCATCGAGATTGGTTATTTTGGCACCAAGTCTATCAGTTAGCACAGCAAAAAGATAAAATTGAATTTGTTATTTGGTTGGAAATAGAGGAACGAATCTCTGAAAAGGGGAAAGCAGATTTATCCAATCATATTGACAATATGTTAGAAGAACAATTGGCAGAATTCACTAACGAGGTAATTGTGGCCAGTGTAGATCGTCCAATTTATAAAGACTCATTATTGGTACAACTAAAAAACTCATTCTAAGTTCTACAATTTCTCATTCCTACAATCCTTACTTCTATGAAAGCTTTTGTATTCGATGCCTTCGGTACTTTTTTATCGAATGGGACACCTACTATATTACAGGCTGGTGTTGATAAAAATACAAAATCTTAGCAACTTAGTTTTTAAACCACTAGTCAATAGCCACCATCACCTCTTTTACAATTTCTAAAAATTCACTCAACATCATGGCAGTTGCACCCCATACTACTTTTCCAAAAACATTAAAGTAAGGTACTTCTTTGATCGTATAACCTTGAATAGTAAGATCGGTTATTTGTCGAGTACTTTCTTCTAATAATAAGGAAACTGGCGTCTCCACTATTTCTTTTACTTCTTGCACTTCTGGCGTAAAGTTCGGTACAAAATCAATCACGCCAACAAAGGGAAAGACATGAAAATTGCTAACAGGAATATAAAGTGGTGTCATCTTTCCTAAGATGGTTATATCCTTAGCTGCAATTCCGATTTCCTCTTCCGTTTCTCTTAAGGCTCCATTTTCATAAGTACCATCAAAAGATTCATACTTTCCTCCAGGAAAACTCATTTGACCACTATGTCGATCCTTTTTATTAGTAGATACTCTTTGTGTTAAGACGATATGCCATTCCTCATTTTTTAGATACAACAAGCATAAAACACAGGCTTCTTTGGCATTAGCTGGAATAGCTGGAAATTTCGTTCTAGTTCCTGTTGCCATTTTAATTTGGGCGGCAGTTCCAGGTAAAGGTTGAGTGAGTTGATATTGTAAGGAAGTAATAAAATTTGTATCCAGCATGAAAATTTCTGAGTTTATATTCTCTACTGAACACAACGGAAGGAGATAGGATAAAGTTCTTTAGTCTGTTAGTTTCATATCCTAAATGAGCGATTCGAACGATTTGCTCCTCATTAATACCATTTTTTAGGTCTAAAATAAAACTGCCATTTGGCGCAGAAATAGTTCTAGTATTTGTTCCAACAATACCTATATTGGCATAGGATTGATAATCAGTGACTTAAATCATGGTGATTTTAAAAATCACCATGATTTAGACTAATCCACTGAAAACCAGTAGTGATTTTTAACTAGCGATTCGCATTAATAATAGTTGAGTAGGTCTTTTCGTTAAGTAACGACAAAAGAATATGATGGTTGATTATTTCATAAAATGTATGGGGCTATTGCTGTTAGCATTTTCCTTTGTTAGTTCTACCACTGCTCAAACGAAGGACAGTACTTTGTTATGGAGTTACCCCTTGTCCAATGAGGTAGATTTTGTAACTAAGGATGTGCTTCAACAAATTTATGTCGCTACTGATGATGGGCATATTTTGAAATTGAATAAGGAAGGACAGTTATTATTTGACTATAACAACAAAAGGTTGGGTCAAATAGGAGTAATAGATGCCAGCAATCCCTTTAATGTATTAGTCTATTATCCAGAATTAGCAACCGTTATTCTATTAGATCGCACACTTTCGGAAATAAAAACTATTAACCTTTTCGATCTGCAAATTTTTGAACCCAATGCAGTAGCCCTTTCCAATGATAATCATATATGGGTATATGATCCTATTAATTTTCAATTAAAAAAAATCAGTCGAGATGGGGAGGTCTTATTTCAAAGTAAATATTTAAATCAAACGACCAATATCCCCTTACAACTGACTTTTTTATTAGAAAGAGACAATCAAATAATAGCTAGTGATACGACCAACGGCGTTTTTATTTTTGATGCTTTTGGGCAGCTGAAAAAGCGAATAGCAATTACAGGGATAAGTCCTTTTCAATTGATAGATAATCAATTGATTTATCAAAGAGAAGGAAATGTACATAGTTATGCGCTAGCTACTTCTTCGGATACCATCCTTCGATCATTTGCTGATGCTGATCATATTCTATTGTTGTCTGATAGGTGGGTGGTGGTTCGGGAGAAAGGGATTTTTACTTTTGGGATCGGAATCGCAGATTCCGTTGATTAGTTATTGATTTCGCAGATGAGATGTTATTGATTGTTAGATTTTTGCGGATTAAGTAGTCTGACAAAAATAAGTTAACAATTTTGCTTTTCAGTTGATTGATTATTAATTACTGATTATTAGCTAATTAGGCGTGTTCAGTAGCGTCTGGAAAATAATTAATAATCAATAATTAATAATGTCACACTACTTA
>CALJIQ010000248.1 GCA_937973995.1 uncultured Saprospiraceae bacterium | reverse complement strand
CCTAACTGCCGAGCTTGCGAAGCAAGCGAGGCATAAATTTTATGGTACTGGCTTCGCCAGCTTAGGTGTTTACCAAATTGTGTTTTTAGAGTGGACTCAACAATGGAACAATAGATCAATGAGACAATAGATCAATGATATCTTTCCCATCTCTTTTGTTCTCGTTCCATAAAGGTTTGAAATTTTGGAGGATTTGGAATTCTAAATTTCATTAATTCTCCAGTTTTTGGGTGAGAAAATTGCAACCCTACCGCACATAAAAATAATCCTTTCCCTTTTAAAACCATTCCAGTTGTTCCATACAATTTATCTCCCAAAATGGGGAAGCCTACTTCTGATAGATGTATTCTTAATTGATGCATTCTTCCAGTCAAAGGGGTTAATTGCAGTAAGGATAGATGACCATTTTTTAAGGAAGGAATTGTTTGTATCGTTTTAAATAAAGTTTGAGATTTTTTTCGTTGGATGGGTTCTTGGATGACACCTTCTTCAGGAGGTTTTCCGATAACCACTGCTTGATATTCTTTCTGCACCTGATGAAGTTCAAATGCTTTTCCCAACAACCGTCTTGCACTTTTTGTTTTCGCTATTAACAATAACCCACTGGTCGAATAATCCAATCGATGCACAGGCAAAGGAGATGGACAAGCATCTATAGCAGTGGATATTGACAGATTATTAGGTAAAGCGTTTTGAACCGTCCGAAACTGATTCCCACTGACCACGATCCCCGCAGGCTTATTAATGACTGCTATTTCTTCATCTTCATAAATAATTTCTAGGTCCATTTTATAAACCTTTGATGGCTTTTGGACTACTTCCATTAACTGTATCACTTGTCCCGTAACCACCCACCTACCCGTAGTAGCAAGCTCTCCATCAATATAAACTGCTCCTTTTTTAATCGCTTTTTTCATTCCCTTTCGAGTAGGAATAATTGTAAAAATACCAATAGCGTAATCGCTTAGGCGAATACCACTCACATTTTCTGGAACGATGTGGGTTTCTAGGATGGGCATTGTGGTGTTATGGTGTTGTGGCATTATGGTGTTGTGGCGTTGTGGCGTTGTGGCGTTGTGGTGTTGTGGTGTTGTGGTGTTGTGGCGTCTCTTGAATCTGAAAAATCGGTTTAGATTTTTGAGAAGACGGTCAGCCTGACTCCTGACTCCTGACTCCTGACTCCTAAAGATCACAAAAATAAAAAAAACCAGTCAACACACCTTTGTGGCTGACTGGTTCAAAAACACACACTTGTTAAACCATTAAAATATTGTTCAAATGGTTTGGAGTAATCTTTTAAAAATTACGTTTTACTGGGTTTCTTAAAAATCATTTTTTTACTTAATATTTGGTTTTTTGTGGTCATTTGATAGTATAAGATTCCGTATTTATGGAGGTCCTTACTATTGATTTGTATTTTGTTTTTTCCCTTCTCAAAATTCCCCTTGTATTCTTTCAGCACTTTCCCTTCCGGATCATACACAGTAAGGGTAATACTAGAGGAATGTAACAACTCAAATTGAATAGTCGTTTCTTTAGAAAACGGATTGGGTTGGTTTTGATAAAGTTTAAAAGATTCTTGAGGAATCATCCTTTGGTTTTCGACAACAAGATCAAGAACAATCCGATCTTCGATTTTATTCGTTTCATAGCTATTTTCGTTATGATTCAAAATTGATAGCAAATTCGTTTGTCCTTTTAAGAAAAAGACGATATGCAATATGCTAACTAGAAGGATCAATTTCTTTTTAAATATCAAAAAGTACTTCATGTTTTATTCTAACTGGTGATAATAATTAGCAGAGGGGTAGCTCAATTTTCTTTACCTCTAATTACGCTCTCAATAACATTGACCTCTACCCCTCTACTTTGAGGAACTACTCAGATTCCATTACGCTTCAATAGTCGCTTATTCAATATGAATCATTTTTTTAGAAACTACTTGTTCATCTGTAACTAGTTGGTAGTACAAAGTCCCATGTTCTAATACCTTATTGTTTCGAATTATTACACCGTTATAACCTGGCGTGAATGGGCCATTAAATTGTTGAATGATCTTTCCTGCTGTATTAAAAATTCTCAAGGTTGCATTAGTATTGTCTGGTAAGTTAAAACCTATAGTCGTTTCTCTTGTAAATGGATTAGGTTGATTTTGAAATAAAGCAAAATCGTTAGATGGAATAATAGAAGACTGATCTGCACGAGTCCATTTTACTTCTAATACTTCGCCCGATTTATGATATGCTTCGGCTTGAAGTCTGGAAGAAGTAATACTTAAATCAACCTCTTTCTGGTTCTGTTTATTCAAATCAAAGGATAAACTAAATAAAGGTTCACCTTCTTCTAATAGTAATTCATTCATCTTATACCAACTCGTCGTAATGGTACCCGCCTCAACCAATGTCCATCCAAAATTCTCTTCTCCTACTAGACTAGAAGTTTCCAGTTGTCTAAACTCCAATTGATCCACATCAAAGTCTATGGTAAATTGATACCCTTCTATGTCATTAAAGTCTTCGGGATGAAAGTGATACAGCACTCTATTTTCATCGACTTTCTCCTCCATCTGAATATTAAAAGAAAATACTCCCTTTGACGATCTACGGGCATTGGCCTGTAAATTCTCTTGTGCTAAACTACTATTCACATCCCCTATTTTCACTGCTATGAAATCCAATTGATTCATATCCGTAAAAAGAGTATTAATGATGTAATTTTCAGGAAGGTCCTCTGTTAATGGATTAGAAGGATTTTTAAACTGATAACTTGCATCTATAAATCTCCAAGAGTCGTTATTTGGAAAAACGTCTATTGTATTTAAAATTAACTTTCTTAATTGCACTATATCAAAAATAGTGATCGTGCCAGAACGATTGACATCCGCTG
This sequence comes from uncultured Saprospiraceae bacterium, assembly GCA_937973995.1. Taxonomy (GTDB): domain Bacteria; phylum Bacteroidota; class Bacteroidia; order Chitinophagales; family Saprospiraceae; genus JAFMDF01. The sequence goes on along the minus strand of CALJIQ010000248.1, from coordinate 34,620 downwards.
CTATTATTTTATAAGGAGAATCCAATAAATCTATTCCCAAAATGTGCTTTGAGATTGCCAAAACATCAGCGGTTGACACTCCTTCTAAAGGATGTGTATCTTTCTCTGGTTGTACTATATAGTTTTCATACATAGGTACCTCTTCAAATAAATATTCACCAGTCCCTCCTGTCTGTATAGGCATTTTTTCTGCTCCTTCTAAATGTATCAATCCATCCTTTAATAGAGTACCATCCTCCATATAAACTGACCCTGATATGGCAGCCATTGGAATAGGAGGAGCAACATTATTGATGTTTACATTAATATCAACTGTAGTTTGATCCGTACAACCATTTGCATCAACAACGGTCAACTCATAGGTATAAATAGAATCGAATCCTAATTCGTCTCTAAAGATGGGTTGGCTACAATTCAAAGTAGTATCATTTGGACAGTCTAAAAAATTAGTAGGCGACCAAATAAAATCTACAATAGGAGTAGCATTATTTTGAATATATATAATGCTGGCAGACTCAAAATAAATAATCGACTGAGGTACAACTCCCAAGTTAATATTTGTTTGAGGATGTAAGTCAACAAATACACTATCCACTGCCGTACAACCATTCGCATCTGTAACCGTCAAAAAATAAGTAGTAGGCGTAGATGGTGAAGCAGTAGGAGTAGGAATGATCGCATCATCCAGACCGCTACTTGGACTCCAAAAATAACTAACACTATTATCCGAAACGGTATCTCCATTCAAGGTGGTAATCGAAGTTAACTGCACACTATCTCTAGGACAAATAATTTGATTTCCCCCTGCCTCTACTTGAAGGTCATTGACAGACACTAACATACTATCAACTGCCGTACAGCCATTAGTATCCGTGATGGTTACCGTATAAACAGTATTAGTGGTAGGAAAAACAATGGGTAAAGAACTAGTGGAACTATCAATTCTAATTACTGGACTCCAAGTATAACTTACAATACCATCCGTCACTACAACTCCATTTAAAGTGACTTCTGGTATTAACTGTGTACTATCCCCTAAACAAATTAGTTGATTGTTCCCTGCCTCCACTTGATAATCATTGACTGTTACTAATACGCTGTCAACTGCCGTACAACCGTTCTCATCAGTTATGGTTACCCTATAAGTGGATGAAACAGTTGGTGAGACTATTACTTGATTACTAGTTGAATTACCAGCGAGGTCATTCCATAAATAAGTAAAATTTGCAGTGGTAGCATTCGAGTTTGCTACCGCTGTTAAAGCTGTCGAATCGCCTAGGCATAATAGGGTTATACCTTGTATTTCTGCTGTAGCCGATCCTACCTCTACTGTTTGGGCATAAGTAGAAATACATCCATTAGCATCTGTAATGAGAACGTTATAAGTTGTCGTTGTAGCGGGCGTTGCAATCGGATTAGCCAAAGAAGCATTATCTAAACTGGTAGTTGGACTCCAGGCATAGGTAACTCCACCTGATGCAGATAAAGTTGTACGCTCTCCAAGGCAAATTTGTAAGCTGTCTCCGACCGTTGTGTTAATCTCAAAAACACCAACGGTTACTTCCCTTGTTGTTACACAACCATTGTTATCTGAAATGATTACGGTATAAGTAGTCGTCGTTGCAGGGGCAGCTGCTGGATTAGCAATATTGGTATTACTTAATCCTTCCGCAGGACTCCAACTATAAGATGTTCCTCCACTGGCAAATATCAAGGTGCTATCTCCTTCGCAAATATTTACATTTGGGCTAATCGTTGTATTTAAATCATTTACAACTATCGTCACTTGCTCTGTAGAAGTGCATCCATTATGATCTGTAACTACTATCGTGTACGTTGTGGTAGCCGTTGGATTTGCTGTGGTGGTAGCGGAACTAGGATTAGCTAAACCATCAATAGGTGTCCATTGATAAGCGGCATATCCAGTAGTTGCTTGCAAGGTAACTTCTGCTCCTAAGCATACCGCTAAATCTCCCACATTTCCTGAATTTTCCGTCACTATAATATCAACAATAGGTACTGGATTTTTCGTAATGGTAGCAGTTTCTACATGCACACATCCATAGTCATCCGTTATAGTAACAGCATAAGTCCCTCCTTCTGAAATCAAAAGAGATTTCCCTGTTGATCCATTACTCCAAATACAGTTAGAACTTTTTGCATTTACTTGTATGGTGGTCGTACTACCTTCACAAAAGAAATCATCATGCACTAAAAAAGGCTTGGAATGTTCGGTTATTAAAATATTTTCAATAGCCTGACAATTGGTAGCATCTGAAATAGTTACTCCATAACCACCACTGCTAGTCACGGTAATAGCTGGGGTCGTCTCTCCTGTACTCCACAAATACTTCACGCCTCCTCTTGCGGTAAGCGTTGCCATTCCTCCCGCACAAATAATACCATCATCTGCTAGAATACCTGAATTTTCAAAGAGTGTAACGGATGGATTCATGTCACACTCACAATCAATAAACGTAGTAATTTGTCCTGTTAAAAATAATGAGTTAACCAGGAATAAACTGAATAAAACCAATCGGATTGACAGATAATTCAGTCGTTTTAAACAAGGTGTAGGTTTTGAAAAGTCTTGTTGTATTAGCGAGTCTATGACTTTCATAAATCCTAAATTAATTAAATGATGAGATTAGAATTAAGTAGGCTTATCTCAAAGCTTTCCTAGGTCACAGAAGGAAACTTCCTTTGCAATTAAATTAGCTTTTCTCCAAGCCTACCTAATCTATTATCCTAAAATCTTTGGAATGAGATATAAATAAATGTTCTTTTTTGAGGCAGGAAATTTTTTCTCTTTCAAGGCATAAAAACCGCACATAGCCTAAGCTACGTAAGGCTTTTTATAACGAAGAAAGAGGAAAAATTTACCAGTCAAAATGTACAGATATTTTTAACTCATTCCTTAATCAAACACTCCAAAATCATTCTTGTTATGAACTTTGATGTAATTGTTATCGGAAGTGGTCCAGGAGGCTATCCTGCAGCCATTAGAGCTTCTCAATTAGGATTGAAAGTAGCCGTTGTGGAACGAGAATCGCTTGGTGGTATCTGCCTAAATTGGGGCTGCATTCCCACCAAAGCCTTACTAAAAAGTGCTCAAGTATTTGAATATATCTCCCACGCTGCTGATTATGGAATTAAAATTGGAAAAGCGGAAGCTAGCTTTGAAGATATGGTCAAAAGAAGTAGAGGCGTTGCAGACGGCATGAGCAAAGGCGTCAACTTTCTATTTAGAAAAAATAAAATCACCGTCCTAGAAGGGACTGGAAAACTAGCCAGAGGAAAGAAAGTAGAGGTAGTAGATAAAGCGGGCAAATCCACTACCTATGAGGCACCTCATATTATAATTGCGACTGGGGGCAGGGCAAAACAACTTCCCAGCTTACCGATTGATGGGGAAAAGATCATTGAGTATCGAAAAGCCATGTCGCTTAAAAAACAGCCTAAATCAATGGTGGTGGTTGGTGCTGGCGCCATTGGCGTTGAGTTTGCCTACTTCTACAACGCTATAGGTACTGAAGTGACTATTGTTGAATTTATGGAACAAGGGCTAGTGCCTAGAGAGGATGTAGATATATCCAAAGAATTAGGAAAAGTGTATAAAAAGAAAGGCATCAAAGTTCTTGGCAATACTTCTGTAGAATCTGTTGATACCAAAGGTAAAAACTGCAAAGTCAGCATTAAAAACAGAAAAACAGGGAAAGAAGACATCATTGAATGCGAAGTAGTACTTTCTGCGGCTGGTGTTACGCCAAATACCGAAAATATCGGCTTAGAAGCCTTAGGTATTAAAACAGAAAGAGGACTGATACAAGTGGATGAATTCTATCAAACAAATATTTCGGGTATCTATGCTGTTGGGGATGTAACGCCTGGTCCTGCCTTAGCCCATGTTGCTACGGCGGAGGCAATTACCTGTGTAGAAAAAATAGCTGGACATCATCCAGAACCGATAGATTATAACAATATCCCTGGCTGTACTTATTGTTCTCCTGAAATAGCCTCCGTTGGATTCACAGAAAAAGGAGCGAAAGAGGCAGGTTATGAAATTAAAGTAGGAAAATTTCCCTTTTCTGCTTCTGGTAAAGCCAATGCAGCTGGTGCAAAAGAGGGATTCGTGAAAGTTATTTTTGATGCCAAATATGGAGAATTCTTAGGGGCGCATATGATTGGCTACAATGTAACAGAAATGATTGCCGAAGTGGTAGCTGCAAGAAAACTAGAAACCACTGGACACGAAATCATCAAATCTATCCACCCCCACCCCACTATGAGTGAGGCGGTGATGGAAGCTGCAGCCGCAGCATATGGCGAAGTAATACACTTATAATTTTGAATGAGGAATGATTGAATTTTGAATGTACGGGCATTCAATCATTCAAAATTCAATCATTCAAAATTAAAAGAATGACTAGCATACAAGACTTCAAAGACTACGTAGCATCTGTACAAAATAGAGAGGGCTACCAAAAACCAACCGCATTTGGATTAGGCATCCGCAAAACTAAAGGAGACAAAACATTAGAGGTTTTCTTTCCGCTCATTAATTTTGAAACAGCCTACGGTACTGCAGCACTTTTACAAGATATAACAGGATATAGCAGTACTGAAAATGGTTTTACTGTTATTAATAAGGGACATTTACAAATTGCTTTTGACAAGTTTGCAGCCTTCCATGAGGAGATAGATCAACATCCCAATATTAAACTCATCCATCAACTATTAACGCAGTATAAATATCCCAAAGGCTATGCTTCGCTAGACCTTATCGCCTATTTCCTATTTGATAAGGATACCCCCGTAGCCAATCCAGAAGAAGGGTATTTTAAGACCCAGTGTTTATCTCAATTACATGTGAAGCCACATGAGATTGGCGTTGCTGGAATCTTTGGAAAAATGAATAATATCGCTTGGACCAATAAAGGACCAATTCTTCCAGAGGATTTAGCAGAGGAACGCCTGAATGCTACTTTTAAAGGTCAAGAATTGGTGGTGAGTCATGTAGATAAATTTCCATATATGGTCAATTTCCATGTACCGCAAGGTGTTCGGATTGTAGCAGGTTCTAAAGTTCGGTTAGGCGCACATTTAAGTTCTGGAACGACGGTCATGCCAGCTGGTTTTATCAATTTCAATGCAGGTACTTTGGGCAAAGCGATGGTAGAAGGAAGAATCTCTGCCGGAGTTATCGTTGATGATCAATCGGATATTGGAGGGGGTGCCTCCATCATGGGAACACTTTCTGGTGGTAATAAAAATGTTATCTCCATTGGCAAACAATGTCTCTTGGGTGCGAATGCGGGCACAGGAATCTCCTTAGGAGATGGCTGTACGGTAGCAGCAGGGGTATATATTACTGCTGGCTCAAAAGTATCCTTATACAACAACGACAAGCAACCTGTTGATTTGGATGGTACGATAGTAGCTGAGGGCGAAAATGTGGTAAAAGGCATTGCCTTAAATGGTAAAGATCACCTACTTATCATACAAGATTCGCAAACGGGTAAAATCACTTGTCGCCCCAATCAAAAAGTGATTGAGTTGAATGCTAGTTTGCATAAAAGTTAGTCATTGGTCATTAGTCATTTTGTCATTAGTTTAGATGTTTATATGACTCAATGGTCAATAATTAACAAAACTAAACACATCATGCAATCTTTAAAATTAAATGAATTAAAGGTGTATGGAAAAGCTATGAAAATTGGAGAGTGGATATGGAAAATTGTTTCAGAATGGCAATATTATGAGAGGGATACACTCGGAAAACAGTGGGTTAGAAGTGCAGATTCCATTGCAGCAAATATCTCTGAAGGATATGGAAGATTTCATTTCAAAGAGAACAAAAAATTTTGTTATTACAGCAGAGGGTCACTGACTGAAACTCAAACATGGCTTGAAAAAGCCAATAATAGAAATTTAGTATCCGATGAAAGGTATGAATTTTTAAAAAAGGAGTTAAACATCCTACTAAAAATGCTAAACGCCTACATCAGTACCATTGGACCATCTAATAATAGTTGACAGCTTTACCAATGACCAATGACTGAATGACTAATGACCAATCCATGATTCAAGTTTTCGTAACAGGAGGTACCTTCGACAAAGAATATGACTTCATTACAGGTAAATTATTTTTCAAGGATACCCATTTGAAGGAAATGTTTGCACGAGGTCGGTGTACGGCAGATATAGATATTAAGACCTTAATGATGATCGATAGTCTGGAGATGACGAAAGCGGATCGAGAAATCATCGCCCATAATTGCCGACGCACCAAAGCAAAGGAAATTGTCATCACACATGGTACCGATACCATGGTAGATACCGCTAAATATCTAGCGAAAGAACAAATAAAAGGCAAAACCATCATCCTAATGGGCGCCATGATTCCCTATGCCTTTGGCGATTCTTCCGATGGTTTTTTTAATTTGGGAAGTGCCATAGCCTTTGCACAAGCGTTACCCTCGGGCGTATTCGTTGCTATGAACGGTCGCTTTTTTAAGTGGGACAATGTCCGAAAAAATCGAGAAACTGGCTTTTTTGAGGAATTGGATTAAATGGTTCTATTGTTTCACTGTTCTATTGTTCTATTGTCCTATTGTCCCATTGTCCCATTGTCCCATTGTCCCATTGTCCCATTGTCCCATTGTCCCATTGATACTAAGCTCAATGAGACAATGAATCAATGAAAAGTTTTTGGGCATAAAAATGAAACAATCAATCAGATCACTTTGAGTGATCAGATTGAATGATAACGTCTGATCTGATGACTTTAAGTTCATCTGATCAGTAATTTTGTCCTACTATTGACAATAGAACAATGAGACAATGGATCAATGAGACAATGGATCAATGAGACAATGGATCAATGAGACAATGGATCAATGAGACAATGGATCAATGGAACAATGAACCAATAGAAAACCGCATTTCATCCCGCATAAGCTACCCATCATCTAAAATATTATCATGCAGATAGATAAAGACTTAATTTTAAAACTAGAAAAGTTAGCTCGTTTACAATTATCAACAGCAGAAAGAGTTAAGATACAGGAAGACCTCAATAAGATTTTGGGAATGGTAGAAAAATTACAAGAGCTAGATTTATCAAAAGTGGCGCCTTTGGTGTATATTTCCGAAGAAGTAAATGTGCTACGGGAAGATGAGGTAAAAAATCAAGTAAATCGAGAAGCGGCATTGGCGAATGCCCCAGAACGCAACGAACAATATTTTAAAATAGCGAAAGTTATAGATTTATAACGGTAGACGGTGGATCGAGCGGGCTTTTGCCTAGCGGTAAAAAGAGCGTATCCACCTTCCACCGTCAACCGAACCTCTGGTATGACACAACCAATCATTTCTGTTAGAGACCTAAAGAAGACCTATGTTATGGGATCGGAAAAGGTCCATGCGTTACAATCCATTACGGTAGATATTCATAAAAACGAGTATGTGGCATTGATGGGCCCTTCTGGTTCAGGGAAATCCACCTTGATGAATTTATTTGGTTGCTTGGATTCTCCAACAGCAGGCGACTACATCTTAAATGGAACGAACGTGAGTACGATGGATGATGCAGAATTGGCAGAGGTACGGAATAAAGAAATTGGCTTTGTCTTTCAGACCTTTAACTTATTGCCTCGTCTTTCCTCCCTTGACAATGTTGCGCTACCGTTAGTCTATGCAGGATTCAGTAAATCGGATCGATCTGATAAGGCAGCAGATTCTTTGGAAGCTGTGGGCTTGGGAGATCGTATGGATCATAAGCCAAATGAATTATCAGGTGGGCAGCGTCAACGGGTAGCGATTGCTAGGGCCTTGGTTAATAATCCTGCCATCATTTTAGCAGATGAGCCGACTGGAAATTTGGATACGAAAACCTCCATTGAAATCATGGAGATTTTCGAAAAATTACACCAAGCAGGTAATACGATCATAGTCGTTACCCATGAGCCTGATATCGCCCAACATGCACACCGAATCATACGCCTTCGAGATGGATTAGTGGAAAAAGATGAGCGCAATGAAAATATCATTAGTGCTTTTGATGCAGAACATCGGTATAAGAGTGGGGAGCATGTTGTTGAGTGAGAAGTCTTTTCCGATAGATTTCTTGTGTAAAATGGGTAGGTTATTATTTGCCTAAGACTTAAGAATAATTATTTTTTTAGTTTTGATAACGCTACCTTTTTGATTTTTTATACGCAGGAAGTAAGTACCTGCTGAAACACCTAAACCATTAAAGTCTAGCCAAGTTTTACGCCCCTCAATCGTACGCTGATAAATCAATTTCCCCCTGCTGTCCAATATTTTCAATTCATAGGATTCTAGTAGCGAAGGGCTATCTAACGCTATATGTACGCCATACAGAGTAGGATTAGGAAAAATCTTAACAGCTACCTCTTGATCTGAAGATTCTTGTTTTGGCTGAACTAACACGATTTCGGAAGCCGTTTCCTTACTCCTAGTTGCTGCTTCGTCTTTCAAGGTATTAACTGCAACACATCCATTTAAACAATTTCTATCGACCTCTAACCAAGTACCATCTCCTTTTGAAACTAGTTTAAGGGAACTAAATGATTCTGAAGAATAATTAGCCGCTCCCAGTAAACGAATGGACGCTGGATTATGCGTAATCTGTACCTCACTTTCTTCAAACAACAAGGTAAGGAGCGTACCATTTGGAAAAATATGCTCATTTGCATTAATAAAGGTGATTGGGGCTGATCCACTTACTTGGAATACATTGCCATCATGCGCCAGCTTCAGATGATTATCAATGGAAGATTCCACTTCCCTCATAGCGGTACTAAGCGTACCATTTAGAATCCCACCAGCTGACGTAATTGTTCCTGCTTCTAAGGTGGGCTTTTTACCTCTATTAAAAACAAATCCTGGCGTAGTGATATAAACGACCGCTGCACTTCCTCCTGCCCTATTGTCTAAAATAAATCTAGGATCTGGAGAGCAATATATAGCTGTATCTAATATTGCTAACTGACCAATGTAATGCCATTTTCCATCATTTGGATGCGGTGAACTACTAAAAGAAGTCCCATGTCCACAAAATTGCGTATAAGCCACTGCGTACATATCTGGTGCATCTGTTTTTATCATTGCCCCAAATAAACACTCCTTTTGATGGAAGGATTTTGTTAGGTAATAATCGTCTTGGCTCAATTGTATCATTTCGCCTGCCCCAATGGTAATTTTCACAACTTGGTGTTGATCTTTCCATTCAGGTGCTAAGACTTCTAGTGCATCAGGAGTTGTGGAACATCCTATACAAGACTCATATTGCCAATAAGGAATATTGATACCACTTATTCCCTTGAAAGCAGCATTCAATAATTCATTATTTCCTGATGGACGAATACCAGTATCACTCTCTCCTTGCAAATCAATATAATTACTTCCTTTATCAATAATGTGTCCTCGTCCTGCGCTACCATGAATATAACTTCCTTTGGTATTTGCTTTTAATTCAATTAAAGTGCTTTTGTCTGCACAATTGGGATCATTTGTAGAAATATGAATCCCATAGATATTTACATGCCCTTTTGTGTCTAGAACAAGGTGCCCCATAGTTGGGCAATCTGCCTTTAAATCTACGCTATACCAATCCGTATTAGATAAAGGCCCTTCTATAAAAATGCCATATTCAAATCCAACACCGCTAATATCAATGGATCTGAAGGAAACTAAATTGATAAAAGAGCCATCATCTGCCACCGCAATATGAATGCCTTTTTTAGCATTTTGAATATGAATATTTTCAAAGGAACTCCAAGCAATTCCAGAAGCTCCATTAGCATATAGTTGAACACTCGTACCATTAAAAAAATCAAGAATTAGTAAATCTTGAAAGCTTGCACCAATACCGAATGTTCCACCAATCGTTTTATAATTTAAACCACCTGCTGATTGTCCTCCCACATCAACAATAGACATATTAGAACAACCTACATAATCCCCTATGAATTCCAGAGCAAAACTATTAGAACCATAAAAACTAATTCGGCTTCCTTTATTCGGATTATCAGGACTGCTGATACCGGCTCCTTGTAATTTTACACCAGCAGGCACGATTAAGGTTTGTTGAATATTATAATTGCCTATGGGTACGTGAACAGTCCCCCCTAGAATCGCAGCACTATCAAGAGCGGCCTGGAAAGCCGCCGTATCGTCTGTTATGCCATTCCCTTTGGCTCCAAAATCTGTTACAAACAATTGTTTTCTACTAATCGAATGGGATGGAATCCACGTCCCCACTCCCTCCTTATCTGATTGTAAAATATAACCAGCTTTAGCTCCTGCTTTTAATTGAATGACCCCATCAATTTCAATATTTTGGCAAAATATCAGGGTTGGTATGTTCCATAAAAAAAAGAACGTCACAAGTAAATACGATAGAAGTTGTTTCATAAAATTTCTCTCAAAGGGACACCATAAAAGTAATTACCACTTGTCCCACTACAAATATATTTTGGTTAAAAGTTTCTACTAAGCTCTCGCCACACACCTACCTCTAAAGCGACTAAACTAAGGCTGCTACCTAGAGTAGAAGTGTAGTCAGCAGTACCTAATAAATTGATATAAGCCCCATTTTTCACCGTAACGCCTGGAGAATCAAAAATCAAGTTTAGTACCGTTCCTTTGGGAAAGCGTTTTCCTAAACCCAAATTATTATTCAAGCGATGGATGCTGTTCGTTCCAGTTAATAAAAAAGTATTGGCATCTGGAGGTAAGGTTAATTCAAGTTGGTGATTGACCAATATCGGAAAGTTCATCATATTAGTAGACAAGGTACCATTCATAATCCCCCCTGCCTTTAATAACGGACTACTTAATAAAGAAGGTCGAGCATTACCAAAAGCAAAACTAGGACAAGTAATAGAAACTATACTTGGAGATGGGTTATTGGAATTATCAATCACAAAGGATGCCGTATTAGGACAATCTGTCCCATGTAAACGGATCGGAAGACTAATAAAATGCCAATCATTATCTCCAGGGTGGAAAGTAGAATTAGTAGAATTACAAGTATTGGTATAACTGTTAGAACTTGCGAAAGTCTGATTCGAAATGGCGGTTTTGATATAGGCACCAAAAGAAGCGAATTGATGATTCAGGTCTTTTGGAAGGGCAATATCATTAGGAGAAAAACGAACAATGGCCCCTGCTGGAATACTCAATTCTACCACTTGGTGTCGATCTTGAAAAATAGGTTTACTCGTGGTAATTTCATCCACAGAACCCGATATCTCCCAGTAAGGGATGTTTTGATTTTGTACCCCGTTTAGCCCACTATTTATAAAAGCATTGTAACCAGAAGATCGAAACCCTATATTTTTTCCATTTACATTGAGATGATTAGCCCCTTCATCGATCACTCTTCCATCCCCTATGAATCCTTGTATATAAGAGCCTTGGGTATTCGGATAAAAATGGATGCTTGGGATTTCGGACACATCACAGGTTCCTTCTGAATCTGTAGATTCCGTTTTAAATCCATACATATTTATATTTCCACTTTCTACTACCACATGTCCGTAACTATTGCATCTAATACCCTCAAAGGAGGTGCCATAGACATTGATATTAGTGCCACCTTGGTTCCGAAAGCTATATTGCCTACCCCCTCCAATTTTTCCATTCAATAAGGTGATATGTTGGATAGTAGAACCTGACTCCGCTAGTATATGCATTCCTGTACCTGGGAAACGAAACAATACATCTTCTACTTTAACATGAGCAATAGTACTATTATTGGTGGCCAATAATTGTAAACAAGTGCCTTCAAAAAAATTGTATAAATATAAATTAGAAAAGCTATTATACCCCGTACTAAAATGCCCGTCATCCGCTAAAACTTTAAAACAACCTGTTGCCTTGGAACCCGCTGAATTACCATTGTACACATATAAATTCTTGGCACCCGAGAAATAGCCTTGAAACACAGCTACATAATCTTGTCCTGTATATATCAAACAAGAACCTCTTACTGGATGAGCAAAATCATGATAATCCCCTCCAACAGATTCTCCTTCTAGAACCACTCCATCAGGTACTTCCAATTGATTCGTAAGGATGTAATTTCCAGCTGGTATATGAACCACTGCACCTATGATCGCTGCACTATCAATAGCAGCCTGAAAAGCAGCCGTATTGTCTGCATTGAAATCAGCTATAGCCCCAAAATTGGTAACGTCAATTTCTTTTCTTTGAAGATAGGCAGGTTTCACCCAAGTACTCCAACCTGTAGCATCTGATTGCAAAAGATAGCCATCTACCGCACCTTCTTTCATTTGCAAATACCCTTCGGTGGATAATTGAATAGTTGAATCTTGAGCTATTATCGGGATAGTATCGAGCGTAGAAAAAAGAATCACTAGGAATTGCCCTAGTAAACTAAACTTGTTTTTCATACTTCAACTTAGCATTTTGGACGGGAGATAGGTGCAAAAAGATCAAACTTGGGGGCATGACTTTAGTAATTGCTATCCGCCGAACTGACGTCCGACAGCGAGGCATCCATAATTAGTATTTGAAACATATGAAACGTAGAACTAGATAAGGCAAACCTTGAAGATCTATGAAACTTTCAAAGTTTTGGGTCTAGGTAATTTATCTAGTAAAAAGTAGAAGGTAAGAAATCAAGTTCGTTGGAGGGCATGGATCTTCATCCAAATACTGAAAATAGGAGGAAGCACAAGTAGAGGAATAGGAATATCTTGAATTACCATCCCAAAGTTACTTATTAATCATTAATAAGCAAGCAGGTGAATACTAATAATTTTTATCTTAGTTTGATGTAAACCTGTAATTAGCTCATAATCATTGGTATTGATTAAAAAATTTTTCTTATAACACTAACCCGCCTGCCGTTAAATGGACTGCCTACCATCAATCGGGTAAAGTCTAATAACCAGAATACTTTGGCTTCTTAGACAAATCCAGTGTAACGACTTATTTCAAATCAGGTGGGCATCGAGCCCACCTGATTTGAAAATATGACAGACATTATTACTTCTTCTGTTTCTTAGCCCAGCTATCCTTCAATGTAACCGTCCGGTTAAAAACGACTTTTGGGCTACTTTCAGTATTACTATCTACATCCACACAATAGTAGCCTAAGCGCATAAATTGGAAAACATCCCCTTTATTTGCATTTGCTAAACTAGGCTCCGCTTTAGCAACAGGGATCACATTTATAGAATCGTGATTGAAGAAATCTAAAGCATCTTTTCCTTCGTGGGCTTGCGGGGTAGGATCAGTGAATAATCGATCATACTCTCTAATCTCCACATCAACTGCATGGGGTACGGAGACCCAATGTAAAACGCCTTTTGCTTTTACGCCAGAGGTATCTTCGCCACTTTTACTTTCGGGATAATACGTACAATGTATCTCTGTAATTGTTCCTGATTCGTCTTTGATACACTTCTCTCCTCGGATAATATAAGCACCTTTTAAACGAACATTTCTTTCTGGTCCTAAGCGATAGAACTTTTTAGGCGATGGTGGATTTTCCATAAAGTCTTTCCGTTCGATATAGATTTCTCTAGAAAAAGGAACGGTTCGACTACCCTGACTATCATCTTCTGGGTTATTGATAAGGGTTAGATCTTCTGTCTTGCCTTCTGGATAATTAGTGATGACTACCTTCACTGGGTCCACGACGGTCATCACTCTAGTAGCTGTTTTATTTAACTCATCTCTTACACAAAATTCCAATAGACCTATATCTATCAAGTTCTCTCTTTTTGCCACTCCTACCTTATCACAAAACGTTCGGATAGCCATAGGCGGATACCCTCTTCGGCGTAAACCTGAGATCGTAGGCATCCTTGGATCATCCCAAGAAGAAACCAACCCCTCCGTTACCAACTTCAATAATCGTCGCTTACTGGTGATCATATAGCTCACATTCATGCGAGCAAATTCATATTGCTTAGAAGGAAATATCTCTAATTGGTCAATGAACCAATTGTATAGAGGACGGTGATGGATAAACTCCAAAGAGCATAAAGAATGCGTAATGCCTTCAATAGAATCAGACTGTCCATGCGCAAAATCATACATGGGATAGATACACCATTCATCTCCTGTACGGTGATGATGAGCGTGTTTGATCCGATAAAGAATCGGGTCGCGCATCAGCATATTAGGAGCGGCCATATCAATTTTTGCCCTTAATACCATTGCACCATCTGGAAAATCTCCATTCTTCATCTTCTCAAATAGTGCCAGATTTTCCTTTACACTTCGATCTCTATATGAACTAGCAGTACCGGGCTTAGTAGGCGTACCCTTCATATCCGCTATTTGTTCGGGGGTAGATTCATCTACATACGCCAAGCCTTTCTCTATTAGCTTTACCGCATAGCTATATAATTGAGGAAAATAATTAGAAGCAAACAATGCCTCCCCATCCCATTGGAAGCCCAGCCATTGTATATCTTTTTTAATAGATTCCACATACTCCGTATCCTCTGTTACAGGATTGGTGTCATCGAAACGCAAATTACAAGCCCCGCCATACTTTTTCGCTATCCCAAAATCAACACAAATCGCCTTTGCGTGACCTATATGCAAATAACCATTCGGTTCAGGAGGGAAACGAGTCAAAACTCGACCATCATGCTTGTTTCGTTCTATATCATCTTCTACAATTTGTTCGATGAAATTCAGAGATTCTTTTACTTCTGTTGACATATTAATTGGTCATTGGTCAGTAGTCAGTAGTCATTGGTCAGTAGTGAGTTATACTAATGACCAATGACCAATAACTAAGGACTGTAATATAAAAAAGCCTTGAAACTAAACTGCGGCTTCAAGGCTTTTTAATGGTAGGTGATTTTTTAATTATGCGTCTGCTGGTACTTCTTTACCTAAACTCATGATAAGATCGTCCACCAATATTCTGCCGCAATGTTCGCAAGCAATTATTTTTTTACGATTGTTGATTTCCAACTGTACCTGCGGAGGAATTCGGTTGTAGCAACCACCGCAGGAGTCCCGTTGGACTGTCACTACGGATAATCGGTTTCGATAAGAAGTTTTGATCTTATCATAAGCTTGTAATAATCGAGCTTCTATCTTCTTACGCAACTTTTCTACTTTCCTCAACAATTTTTCCTCGGCTTTTACGGTCTTCTCGATAATCTTTTCTAGCTCTACCTTTTTTACTTCCAAATCCTTCTCTTTGCCTTCATGGCGCTCTTGGGTAGCTTTTAATGTTTCTTGTTTAGCTTCTAAAGACTTACTAGCTTCCCGAATTTTCTTTTCTGAAAGTTGTATCTCTAATTTTTGTAATTCTAATTCCTTGGACAAAGCATCATACTCTCTATTATTCTTCACATTATCCATCTGCTTATTGTACTTCTCAATCAGTGCCTCTGCCTCTTTGATATTCGCATTATGGTTACTTACGTCTTGATTAATTTTATCTACATCTCCAGATAGTCTGCCAACTCTGGTGTTTAACCCTTCTATCTCATCTTCCAAATCCTTTACCTCCATTGGCAACTCTCCTTTTAGAATTTCAATTTCACTAACTTCAGAGTCTACCAATTGTAGTTCGTAAAGTTGCTTTAATTTTTCTGCTACAGTTAATTCTTTAGACATATTTATGGATTGTTTAGGTAGGTATATAGTTGATTAGGATTGTTTCTTTTTTAAAAAAACGAACACGCCTTTACAATCAACTGATAATCAATAAATTAGAAGAAATACTGAACTGGATTCGTATTCACCTTCGTAATTCGAGCCGCAAAATTACGAAAATTTTGTCTTAAAAGCCCATATAATAGGTTCATTGTGAACTGTTCACTTTCATAATGACCAATATCGGCAATGATGAGGTGTCCATCTGCATCAAAGAACTCATGATACTTATAATCGGCGGTAATGAAAATATCTGCCTGTTGTCGAATGGCATGTTTTAATAAAAAGCCCCCTGCCCCTCCACAAACAGCGACTTTTTTGATGGGGCGATCTAATAATCGCGTATGCTTGATGCAAGCGACCTTCATTTTTTTCTTGACCTGCGCCAAAAATTCCATTTCCTTCAGGGGTTTTGATAACTCTCCAATCATACCAGAACCCACCGTAGCCAAATTATTATCCACTGAGATAATATCGTATTCCAACTGCTTTTTAGGTACAAGGGATTCGAGGGTAGCAATCACCTTTCCTTGTACAGGTGTTGGAAATAAAAATTCCATCTTCGCTTTGGCTTTCCCGCTATTTGCCTTCGTACTCGCTCCTAAAGAGATATAACTGACATTACTTTTTCCACCCATATCCCCTGCCCCTGCTGCATATAGCGCAGTACGCACGGTTGCGGTGTATTCCACTGGCACAAAGGCAAACAGCTTTTTCAATTCTTGCTTGGGGGCTAATATTTTCGTTTTCTTCAATCCTAGCTTTTTCGCTATTTGGGTGTTGACCCCATTTACATACATATTATCCAAATTCGTATGAATGGCATAAATCGCTATGTCGTTTTTGATAGCCTTCATTACCGCTCGTTCCACATAATTCTTGTAATTAAACCGTTTGAGCCCTTTAAAAACAATCGGATGATGAGCGACAATCAAATTACACTTAGCGGCAATTGCCTCTTCCACTACCTCCTCTGTAGAATCTAAACACAAAATAGTCCCAGTTAATTCCCACTGTGGAGAACCTACAATCAATCCTGCATTATCATAGCCTTCCTGATAGCTTGGTGGGGCTATAGATTCTAAAAATGTTA
The DNA here is from genome assembly GCA_937973995.1 of uncultured Saprospiraceae bacterium. Classification (GTDB taxonomy): domain Bacteria; phylum Bacteroidota; class Bacteroidia; order Chitinophagales; family Saprospiraceae; genus JAFMDF01. Next base: position 17,843 of record CALJIQ010000248.1, on the reverse strand, counting down.
GTACTTCTTTTATCTGCATGAGGGTTGGTGTTGTGGTAATATGGTGGTGTTATGGTGTTGTGGCATTATGGTTTTGTGGCTTTTGAGTGGTCAAAAATCGACAAAATTTTTGCATTTGACAAAATTTGACTTCAGTAGGGGTTTTTTATTAATGCTGATAGTATGTTTTTTCATAGCTGGATAGGATTGGAATACGGATCGAACGGATTTGACAGGATCTGAACGGATTTCTTACAGGTCATAAACACATCTAGTACACGACTTACATAAATCCGTTCGATCCGTCTTATCCGTGTTCCAATCCTACTAAATGAGCTATCAAGTTTTACTTTGGCATTTATGATAATTATTCACATCGAAAAAGAGACGCTGGTTGAACAGCAGAATTGAGTGTAGCCAAAAATGCCACAAAGCCAAAATGCCATAAAGCCAAAATGCCACAAAGCCACAACGCCAACCCGTTCAAACGTTACGAAAACATTAAGAATAATGGATTTCGCATTCTAATCATTATTTTTGCTTATGCGATGACGCACTTCCATTTAAAAGTATAATGATTTAAATAACTAACAATGAAATTTCTACCTGACCGTAAAATCCTAAAAACCATAGGTAGCCTACTGATTTTCAGTTTTTTAGTGGGGCAGCTATATGCCCAACGCACCTCCAATCATGGTAATAAATTTGAACAATTGGATGGGGATTTACCGACCGCTAATAAATTCAGAGGGGCAGATGGTGCCCCTGGACCGGAGTATTGGCAACAACAAGCGGACTATAAGATCGACTGTACCTTAGATACGGAGAAGCATCGTCTAGATGGTACAGAAACGATAACTTATTATAATAATTCGCCGAGTATATTAAAATACATTTGGTTACAATTAGACGAAAATGAACACAGGGCCGATGCAGATAACCACAAATTTAACCCTAGCTCTATACAGACTGTTATGAGCGAAAGGGCTCTTGACAGACTCACTCCTAGTGCTGGCAGGGAAAAATTTGGCTGTAATATCGAATCTGTCGTTAAGAGCAACGGGGAAGAATTAAATTATACGATTAATAAAACGATGATGCGTATAGATCTTCCTAGACCGCTCAAGCCAACGGACCAAATTACTTTTAAGATAAATTGGCATTACTATATAACGGAACACCGAAAACATGGTGGTAGAGGAGATTACGAATACTTTGAGGATAACGATAATTATACTTACACAATCACACAGTGGTTTCCAAGGTTGTGTGTTTACAATGATGCAGAAGGCTGGCAAAATAAACAATTTACAGGCAGAGGAGAGTTCGCATTAAATTTCGGGAATTATGATGTTAAAATAACGTTACCTGATGATTATATGGTAGCTTCTACTGGGGAATGTCAAAATTATGGCAGCGTGCTTACTCCATTGCAAATGAGTAGGTATCGTAAAGCCCAAACAGCGAGCGAGCCTGTAATGATTCACACTTTAGAAGAGGCAAAAAAAATTGCTAATGGAAAGAAAAGTACTAAAACAAAGACATGGCATTTCAAAGCAGAAAATGTAAGGGATTTCGCTTGGGGTGCAAGTAGAAAGTTTGTGTGGGATGCCATGCCACATATCACTTCCGAAGGTAAGCGAGTAATGTGTATGAGCTATTACCCAAAGGAGTCTTATCCTATTTATAACCGTTACTCTACCAAAGCGGTGGAACACACCCTGCGTATTTATTCAAAATACACGTTTCCTTATCCCTATCCAGTAGCTATTTCCGTAGAAGCTGATAGAGGAATGGAATATCCGATGATCGCCTTTAACCCAGGAAGAGCGGAATCTGATGGTACTTACACTGAGCGAGCTAAAAAAGCAGCTATCTCTGTAATTATCCATGAGGTAGGACATTTCTATTTCCCAATGATCGTCAATAGTGATGAGCGAAAGTGGACTTGGATGGATGAGGGGATTAATTCCTTTGTACAATTTTTAGCAGAATCAGAGTTTGATAATAATTATAATTCTAGGAGAGGTCCAGCCCATAAAATGGCAGGGTATATGAGTTCGCCAAAAGAAACATTAGAACCCATTATGACCAATTCGGACAATATCGTGCAGTTTGGCAATAATGCCTACGGCAAGCCCGCTACTGGTTTAAATATCTTGAGAGAAACCATTATGGGTAGAGAGCTATTCGACTTTGCTTTCAAAGAATATAGCGAACGATGGGCATTTAAGCACCCAACACCAGCCGATTTCTTTAGAACAATGGAGGATGCCAGTGGGGTGGATTTAGATTGGTTTTGGAGAGGTTGGTTCTACTCTATTGATGCTACCGACATTGCCTTGGATAGTATTAAATGGTATAAGGTAGATCTAGAAAATAATCCTGAGCCACAGGAAAGAGAATATCCTATCCAAGCAAAAAAACCGTTTGATGATATTTCTAAAATTAGAAATAAAGAAGCTGGAATGGAATTCCAAATCGAGAAAGATACCAATCTAGTAGACTTCTACACCCATTATAAACCTTGGGAAACTGAAGACTCCGTAACTACTGCCAAGATGGTATTATACGATGAACCCTATGGAGATAAAGAAAAACAAAAGCGATTTGGGCACTTGAATTACTACGAACTATACTTTACCAACAAAGGTGGTTTAGTAATGCCAGTTATTATTGAGTGGACCTACAAAGACGGTACCAAAGAAATGGAAAAAATTCCAGCAGAAATTTGGCGAAAAAATGAAAATAGCTTCACCAAGGTCTTTGTAAAAAACAAAGAAGTAGAAGGAATCGTCATTGATCCATATCGAGAAACCGCAGACATTGACTTGAGTAATAATAATTGGCCTGTCAAAGAAATGCCGAGTCGCTTTCAGGTGTTCAAGAAACATAAGTCGGAGAAAATGTTGAACCCGATGCAGAAAGCAGCTAAGAAGAAGGAAACTCGTCCTTAACTTCACCTAACCATCCAGTGACTTTCCGTCACTGGATGGTTTTCTTTTTATGGATAACGCAGTATAAGTGCAAAAAGACATAACTTGAGGTGTCCTGAATTTAGACCCCTAGGCTTTCCCACCATGCAGTTCCTCTTGCCAATCCTTCAATTCTTTCCACTTCCCTTGATTCGCTAAATCTGCTTGGGCTGGCCAAGTAGAAGGATTGTGCATGCGATAGCGAGAACCAGCATTATCTAAAATAGCTCGTAGAGTTTCTATCGACGCCTTTGCCAAACTTTCCCAAGTGATAATACCCGCTTCATAGAGCAGCGATTCTATCTTAGGTCCGATTCCTTCAATTAATTTGAGATCATCCTTCCGAGGATTATTGACAATCAAGTAATTAATAGAATTGTCCAAGGCATCTTGAGAAGCGTAGGTAGGACTACTTCCATATATCTCCCCATCACTGCCATAAAAATGGAAATAGTATCCACCCTCTGGTTGGGTATATGGGCGATAATTTTCTAAGCGATATAATAAAGATTGGATATAGCTAAGCGCATTCTTACGGATTCGTTGATTGGAGAATCCATCACTAAATATTAGAATCTTTCCATCTCCATCAGCAATAGAAAAATAAAAAAGATCATCTGATCCTTTCCAATAATAATACTTTCCGCCACCAATTTCCCCTTCTTTGTCAGGGTTCACCATATCAATCGAACTAGTCGATGCATCCGCAAAAATATCATACGATAAGGAAGCAAAACCATATTCCGCTACCGGTAAATCTGATATTTCCGCATGTCCATTCTCAGAGATGGTTTCCTCGACCACGGTAAGAATCTCCTTTGCAATAGGGGTCGGTACTTCAACTACCTTTTCAACTAGCACCTCTTTGATAATCTCAATAGGTTGTTCGATGATTTTTTCAATCTCAATTTCTTTGATTACTTCAACTGGCACTTCCACGATTTTCTCTACTTCCTTGATTACTTCAATCGGCCGTTCAATTATTTTTTCTACCACTACTATTTTTTCTACTTCTACTTCTTTAATCACCTCCACAGGAATTTCCTTAATGACCTCTATCTCTTTGATGATCTCTACTGGCTTCTCCACCACCTTGATGATTTCTTTTACCACTTCCACTTCCTTGATCTTCTCGACTGGTACCTCTACTATTTTCTCTACTACTACCTCTTTAATCACCTCCACAGGAATTTCTTTAATGACCTCTATCTCTTTGATGATCTCTATCGGCTTTTCTACTTCTCTGATTATTTCTACCTCCTTTATCTTCTCCACGGGTACTTCTACTCTTTTCTCCACTTCTTTAATTATCTCTACAGGAATTTCTTTTATTACTTCCACCTCTTTAATCACTTCTACTGGTACTTCCACGATCCTTTCTACCTCTTTCACTACTTCTATTTCATTGAATACATTTCTAGGGACTTCCCGTATCACCTCCACTTCTTTTATCACCTCTACTTCTCTGATTACCTCCACGGGTACTTCAATTCTCTTTTCCACTTCTCGTATCACCTCTACTGGCACTTCTCTAATCGATTCTTTAATGATCTCTACCGGCACCTCTACGATCTTTTCTACTTCTTTGATCACCTCCACTGGTACTTCTACACGTTTCTCTACCTCTCTAATTATTTCCACTTCTTTTATCACCTCTACGGGTACTTCTTTTATTACTTCGACTTCCTTTATCACTTCCACAGGTACTTCCACTCTCTTTTCCACTTCTCGTATCACCTCCACTTCCTTTATCACTTCCACAGGTTTTTCAATCTCTACTATTCTTTCTACCTCTTTGATAATTTCAACAGGGACTTCTACAATTTTCTCTACTTCTCTAATTACCTCAATTGGTTTCTCCACTAACTTTTCGATTTCTACAAAATTCTGAACCTCTTTGATTACCTCCACAGGTTTTTCTACTTCTCTTATCACCTCTACTTCCTTTATTACCTCCACTAGTTTTTCTACCTCTTTTATTACTTCTACTGGAACTTCTACGATTTTTTCTACTTCTTTTATCACCGTTTCCGTAGCACCGCCACCAACTAAATGGACAGGCGCACTAGCCGCTTGTTCTCGTTTTGCTAATAACTTTTTATAGTTTATATCTAATTGAGAATGTTCCTGTTCTAAGGATTGGTGCTTGGTTAAAGTACCCTGATAATTTCCTTCCAATTGCTTATAGAAAGAAGAGTTTTTAATCGTATATTCATCTACCTCTTTTTGGCCTCTCCAAATCCAACCAATTAATCCACCTAGTAAGGAAGCTCCTAATGCCCATAAGGCCTGTATTAAAAAACAACTCATGTTTTGTGTTTTGTGGTTTGTGTGTTATGTAAGTAGTCTATACTGAACACGGGATATATTAAAGACTTATTGTAAAATGATTTCTACTCGACGATTAGCCGCTTGACCATCCTCCGTATCATTGTCGGCAATGGGCTCTTCTGCGCCTAATCCTTTCGCTTCAATTTGCTCTGGACGAATTCCATTTCCAATAAGATAAGATCTTACAAAATCCGCTCTATTTCGACTAATCGTAACATTGTTATCTGGATCACCTGCACTATCGGTATGACCAACAACTACAATATTAGAGAACTCATGGTCTTTGAGGTAAGTATATAAATCTGCTAAGTAGTTATTCTGATCTTCATCTAAAACCAAATGCTCTTCATTTGTGTCAAAATAGATCACTAAAGATTTGGCTCTAAGCCTTTCTTCTAAAGTTAATTCACTGTTAGGAGTGGAAATGGCGGTGGCATCCGTTGCTGCCGTAGTCGTAGTCGTAGCGGTTGCCCCAACGGCAGGAGCGGCATTTTTAATCATAGAGGTAGTCGAAGAAGCTACCGTGCCAGCACAACAGGCTGATCTAGAGTACCATAAAGAAGAGGATAATATATAAAGAGCTAGTAAGCCCAGGAGTAAAGGAAGAGGTCTTTTCATCGCTAAACGGTTTTATAGTAGAAGGCTTTGTAAGATGTGTCTATCAGTATCTTACGAAATTTTATCAATTTTGCTGCATACAAGCATCCAAAAACCGAAGGGATCATCCTAATTTGTGTAGTTGATTGATTAGTATGAAGAAGGCTGTAGATAGAAAGGCTTAACCAAGACTAATTGTTACGTTTCCCATAGATCGATGTGTAGTACCATACAAATTAACTAAGAATCCAGTACATAATCAAATTTTAAGGGATCAATTCCTTTTTTTGTTTAGTTTCATCAAATCTGACATTCAAATTCCAAAAATCAAATTCCAAACTACTAGCATACAGTATAGCCTTGAATGCTGGTTTTTGGAATTTGGTGCTTGGAATTTGAAATTCTAAGGGACATTGAAAAAATAAATGTTCCAATTGACTTTTTGTTAGTTTTCAAAAATGAACGTATGTCAAGGAGTTTATTTTTGAAAGCTAACGAAAAGTCTCAAAAAATTGGAACATTTATTTTTGTCCCACTACTAAGTATTAATCACATTCTTAAAACGAGGACGTTTAGGCTGCACATCTCCCAGTCGTTCTCGCTTTGTCTTTTCATAATCGGAATAGTTTCCTTCGAAGAAAGCGACCTGACTATCTCCTTCAAAAGCAAGAATATGGGTAGCTAAACGATCAATAAACCAACGGTCGTGAGAAATAATAACCACACAACCTGCAAAGTTATCAATCGCTTCTTCTAAGGCACGAAGAGTATTGACATCAATATCGTTGGTAGGCTCATCTAATAACAATAAATTACCGCCATCTTTCAAAGTCATGGCTAAATGTAAGCGATTCCGTTCTCCGCCTGATAAGACCCCTACTTTCTTTTGTTGATCGCTCCCTGTAAAATTGAATTTACCTAGATAGGCCCGCGCATTGAGTTCCGAATTCCCGACCATAATCATATCTTGTCCACCCGAAATCACCTCATACACTGTTTTCTCAGGCAATAAATCTTCATGGCTTTGGTCCACATAAGACACCTTTACGGTATCCCCAATATTGATATTTCCAGCATCAGGCGTCTCTTTACTCATAATCATTTTAAAGAGCGTGCTCTTCCCTACTCCATTCGGTCCTACCACGCCTATAATTCCATTTGGAGGTAAACTGAAAGTGAGATTTTCAAATAGTAATTTATTTCCAAAGGCTTTTTGCAATCCTTCTGCTTCTATAACCACATCTCCTAAACGAGGACCAGCGGGTATATAAATTTCCAAATTTTTCTCCTTCTCTTTAGCTTCTTCCCCTAGCAATTTATTGTATGCATTCAAACGAGCCTTTCCTTTGGACTGCTTGGCTTTAGGAGACATCCGCACCCATTCTAATTCCCGCTCCAAAGTACGACGACGCTTACTGGCTTGCTTTTCTTCTTGTGCCAATCGTTTAGCTTTTTGCTCTAACCAAGAGGAATAATTTCCTTTCCACGGAATCCCTTCTCCTCGATCCAATTCCAAAATCCAACCCGCCACATTATCTAAAAAATAGCGATCGTGCGTTACGGCGATCACGGTTCCAGGAAAATTTTGTAGGTACTGCTCTAACCAATGCACACTTTCGGCATCCAAATGGTTCGTTGGCTCATCCAGTAATAAAATATCGGGATTGCTTAATAGCAAGCGGCAGATAGCTACTCGTCTGCGCTCTCCCCCTGATAATACATTAATGGGTTGATCGCCTTCAGGCGTGCGCAAGGCATCCATCGCCGTATTTAGGCGATTGTCTAATTCCCAAGCATTCAGGTGATCTAGCTTGTCGGTCAGTTCGCCTTGTTTGGCAATGAGGTCGTTCATCTCCTCATCGCTCATTGGCTCGGCAAATTTGGCGTTTAACGCTTCGTATTCTTTTAATAAATCTACGGTCTCTTGCACCCCTTCTTCGATTACTTCTCTTACCGTTTTGGATTCATCTAATTCAGGTTCTTGGGCGAGATAGCCAATCTTGTATTCTTTATCGAATACGACATGTCCTTCAAAATTGGTATCAATACCAGCAATGATTTTTAATAGGGAGGACTTTCCTGATCCATTCAGTCCTAATACGCCAATCTTGGCGCCATAAAAAAAGGAAAGCCAGATATTTTTTAATACTTGTTTACTCGGCGGGTACACCTTATTGACCCGCTCCATTGAAAAGATTACTTTTTGATCGCTCATCAATTTGATTGTATAAACGTAACTATTCAGCAACAGCTTTGAGAACGCCGTGGGATAGCATTTTGTGAAAGAGCAAGTGTTCTTAAAGCCAAGTAATTCTGTTAGATATGGCTTTAAGAATACTTACTATCCTTGTGCTAACCCGCGGCATTCTCAAAGCAAGCTGGTGCTTATAGCTATGTATAAACTAAAATAAGGAAAGACCAAAAATAGCGAATTTGGAGATTCTAGGATGGATGCGGTAAATGAATTACTAATTTGTCACAGAATCTTAATCGAGTTCATACGAATCTTACTATTTTCACCAAGGAAAATCAACATTTAAAAAAAGGACGGAGCAAAATTATTTGGAATATTTTAAGGTCTGAACTCATTCCTCCCCAAAAGAGAGTTGTAACAATTTAGATTGCCCATTTCCCAATAGGGTCAAGACAAATAAATGATCGTATTCTTTTTCTCCTAGATGAGTTAAGGAGGTATCGCCTCTAAAGAGATTTATCAAATCAGGAGTCGTATTTGAATGTCCTACGATTAACACCGTGCCGCTTGGAACCGCTGATAGTACTTGATCTTTGAAAGCAGCTAGGTTAGAAGGATCGTATAGAATGGGTTCTAAATTCTTGGACTTGGCAGTTGGCTGCGCCGTAGCTACCGTCCGATTATAATTAGTAGAATACACCCTATCTATGGGAATGTTCTTCAAAACCCTAGCTAGCTCTTCCGCTCTTCTTGTGCCTTTAGCCGTTAAATTGGGATTACGACCAGTTGATTCTTTTTCTGCATGGCGAACAAAAATAAAAGTGGAAATTTTTTCCGCACTTTGACGCTCACTTGCAATAGCGGTTTTACTTCCGATCGTTGCGGTCTTAGAGCTGATTGCTTTAGTACAACTCATTGCCAGCAATGCGACTAGACCAATACTTGCCAGTAATAATCCTACATTTTTCATCATCTCCGATACCCATTTTTCCGAGATCGAAAATATTCTTGTTTCCGTCTTTGTTTTTCCTTATTCCACTCTTTCTTTTCCCTTTCTGTCATTGGTTTATCCGTTTGCGGAAAAGGATGATCTTCCACCTTGGTAATCGCCTTTTTGGAAAGCCGTTCAATCGCCCTCACATGAACATTATCTTCTGGTTCACTAATCGAGATAGCAATCCCTTCTTCCCCTGCCCTACCAGATCGACCTATTCTATGGATATAGGTTTCTGGAACATTTGGAATATCATAATTAATGACATACCTGAGTTTCGTAATGTCGATCCCTCTGGCAGCAATATCTGTTGCTACTAATACTTTAGTGAGCTTCGCTTTAAAATTTTTCAAGGTTTTTTGTCGTCCATTCTGACTCTTATTACCATGAATAGAATCTGCTCTAAACCGTCCTCTTTTCAATTTTTTAGCTAAGCGATCTGCCCCATGTTTGGTTCGCACAAATACCAATATCTGTTCATCCTCGGTATCTTGTAAAATATAATTCAGTAAGTCCACTTTCTTATCTCTATTTGTATAATAGACAAATTGATCGATGGCTTCTGCTGCGGAAGATTTCCTTGCCACTTCCACTCTTTGAGGATCTATTAACATCTTACTCGATAAAGTAATGATGTTAGCGGGCATGGTAGCGGAAAAAAATAAGGTTTGTCTTTCTTCTGGTAATACCCGCAACAATTTTTTGATGTCGTGTATAAATCCCATATCTAACATCCGATCCGCTTCATCCAGCACAAACACTTTGATATCATCCAAGGTCAAAATCCTTTGATTGATTAAATCTAATAATCTACCAGGCGTAGCGACTAATATTTGGACCCCTTCTCTAATGGCTTGCACTTGCTTCCCTTGCTTGACTCCTCCAAAGATGACCGTGTGTTTGATCTTAGTATATTTATTATAGTCTCGGATATTTTCATCAATCTGGATGGCTAGTTCTCTAGTAGGCGTCAAGATCAAGGCCCTTAAGGGAGGTCTTTTTTGTCGATTGCCATCTATGCGATAGATTAACTGAATAATGGGTATGGCAAAGGCAGCCGTTTTCCCGGTGCCTGTCTGTGCGATCCCTAAGACATCCTTTCTTTGTAGGATAATGGGTATAGCGGCAGCTTGTATTTTGGTAGGGGTTTCATATCCTTTTTCCTCTATTGCTTGAAGAATAGGTTCAATTAACTTTAAATTATTGAATTTCATTTATTCATTTTAAGAAGTCAAAGGCCAAAGCGTCTTGGAAAAACTATCAGTAATTCGATTCAACTCGTATTTGATAGCCTTAGACGATCTGATCCCGCCAATTTAGCGGGCTAGCGGTCTGACTTCCTACCGCTCTCACTCCTACCACCGAAACTCAATCAAGTCAAAAATTTGATGGAATAGAGATATAATAAATATTGCAAGGTATGATATATCTGGAACTGTTATCGGTAATTGGCTGGTAGTTCCCCATTTCTAGCAGTTATAAGGCACATCTTGTTCGTAAAAACAGGAAGTTATGTCAATAAAAAACTCCAAGCCATATAAGCATTTCTTCATTTCAATCCTTAACATGGCTTTATTTTTTACGTGGTTGAAAATCCGCTTCCTTCCACAAGGCATCACTGTTATAATAATGGCCATTTGTCAGCACAGCTGACACCGTTCTCAAATTAGAAATGTTTTCAAGCGGATTTTTATCTAAAATAGCAATATCTGCTTCTTTGCCAACTTCTAGGCTACCTGTCAGGGCATCCATCTCCATGACCCTAGCTGGAATAATGGTAGCAGTTTGGAGTGCTTCAAAAGGAGATAGCTTTGCTAACTTTTGATAGGACTCTATCTCCAGATAAAGACAAAAAACGGGTACAGCATTATCTGTTCCTGCAACAATGGGAACCCCTGCTTTAAAAAATTGTCCAATAATTTCTAAATACTTGGTGTATTGAGCGGTATTCTTTGCCGCTACCTCAGGGCTTTTTCCTTTTCTAAATCTTTTTCCTTCCCACAGTTCATAGGCAATTCTAGGTACATCAGGTTCGACCGTTTTTAAGGGTACTCCTTCTGTTAAAGAATTAACGATTCTTAAATTCATGGTGGGGTCTAATACTATTTTATGTTCCAATAAAAACTTGATAGCTCTTTCGATCTGATCCTCGCCAATAGCAGCATAGTCAATTTCTAAACTACCAAATTCTCTTTTTTCATATTCTGGATAAAGCAGGGAAGTAATCGCTCGATCGTGGCTAAACATATTCATACCCAAAGCGACTGCATCCGCTATCGTACCCACAGGAGTTGGTATATGTCCAGTGACGGTCACTCCCTTTTTGTGCGCCTCATCGGCTAATACCTTGAGTATATCTGGTTCTATGGAATTATAGATTTTGATCTGCTCGTATCCTTTGTCGATATACATAGCTACCACCTCTATAGCCTCTTCCACCGTCCTTGCCCTGATGACGCCATTCCCTTTTTTACCCGGTCCATCGGTCATCCCAGCAAGAAGGATATCTGGACCTAACATTCCATCCTTCGCAATTGCATCTCGGAAGGCGGTGGCAAACGCTACCTCATTACCATTGTCTCTGATCGTAGTTACTCCGCCAGCGAGGTAGGCAGGCGCCCACTGCACTTGATTGCTATGCGCATGCATATCCCATAACCCAGGTATAAGTGTCTTGCCACTTACATCAATCAATTGGGCATCGTTTGGAATCTTCCCTTTGTTTTTATCAGCTATGCTAATAATGCGTCCATCTTGAATGAGTACTACTTTATTTCTTTGAGTTTTATTATTAATCCCATCTACTATATCTCCACCTACCAGGGCAATGGTTTTGGAGGGTTCTTCTTTTTGATTAGTGGTGTATTGAGCTAATGCTGCCATTTGTTCTTCTACATGACCTGCTATGACCGTTGGCATTAAGGACTCATATCCTTTTTTGATAATCTCTCTAATCTGTGTATTCGCTTTCACAAGTGCAATCAAATTCTTATGCTCATCTAACCAAACCGTACGTCCGCCCCAGTTAATACCTTCTACCACATACCGGTCTAGTACAGAAGATTTGTCTTTTATTTGAATGGTATCTTTTGCTCTATGGGTGATCGTGATTTTACCACGAGGTAAAGTCACCAGCCCATTGGATAAATCATGTTGTTTAAAGTAATAATGATACAGCATCATTTCCATAGCTGCTGGAATATTGCTATGTAGCGGAAAGAATTGATCTGGCTTCTCTGTTTTGACTGGATCAAAGTGTTTCTCTATTAGGGAGACTTGATCCCCCATAAATTCCATTTTAAAAATATTATTGGTATCTCTCTGGGTGATCCTTGTATTGCTATAATAAGACGGAGCAAAATCTTTCTTGTCCACATGCAATTCTGATTGGACGCCTGAGATTCTTCCTCTTTCATTTTCTCCTTGCAGTGACTCCATGACCAACTTATCTTTTCGAGTGACAATGTTGAAGGTCTCTTCCCCAATTAAGGATTGTCTACGGTAGATTAAAAAAGCACCTTTTGTATCTATATTGGCGAGTGCAGGATCTTTGTAGTGATTGATATAATACCTATTAAATTCATCTGAATTACTTTCTACTATATCAGGTAACCCATCTCTGTTTAAGTCTTCTGCAAGAATATCATAAGTAAAGGAGTTTTTATCTGATAGCGTGATTTTCTCCCAAACTAGACCTTGCTGCTTATTGATAAAAACATGGTTGGCTTGTTTAAAATTTCCTATCACTATATCATCATTACCATCTAGGTTAAAGTCCGTAATCGTTATGGCTGACGAATTATCAGAGGAGGTATCGAATTCGATTGTTTTAAGAAAATCGGAGGCTGCATTTCCAAAGTATATCCGATTCGGCTCACCGACATTAGCAACTATAATATCTGAATAACCGTCCTTATTGATATCGGAAATGGCTACGGACCTAGTGTTGTCTGTACCACTTCCGTAAGGAATCTTTTGAGAAAAATTTAATTTTCCATTATTAAGGTAGATATAGTTTTGTTGTTTATCTCTATTGGCGAGAATCAAGTCATTATCCCCATCCTGATCCATGTCTGCGACCTCCACATCAATGGTGGAATCATCTTTACTTCCAAAGCCAAGTGTCCTATTAAATTTTCCTTTTCCGTCGTTCAAGCATATTTGATTTTCCCTTCCTCTGTTGGTGATAAGGATATCTTGATCTCCATCCTTATCTATATCTGCCACCACTAAATTTCTAGTAGGGGCATAATTTTCGCCAAAATTGCCTGCTTTCGTGAAGTTGCCGCTACCATCATTAAAAAATAAATTATTAGGAGCCATGTCATTCCCCACAGCAATATCCAAATCCCCATCCTTATCAAAATCTGCTACCTCCGTTGAATAGCTGGTAGCACGCTCTATGCCTAATTGCTTTGATACGGAAAACTTTCCCCTGCCATTATTAAAGAAGATTCTGTTCTGACCTGGCCAATGTCTTCCATTCGCTATGACTACATCCATGTCTCCATCCCCATCTACATCTCCAACTCCCATAGAGGCAGTCCGTTCTTGATGTGTCCCAAATATTAATCTATTGTTGGAAGAGAAGTTAACCGATTGGCTCTTTAGTACTGTTGTAAGTCCAATTAAGAAGAGTAGTAAAGTATGGGTTTTGGTCATGTATTGCGAAGTTTAAAGTAATTCTGATTGTAACAAATTATACGATTGAGTACTTGGACAGAAAGGACGAAACATTGATCTATTCCCGACCGATGGCTACCGCCGTCGGATGGGAAGGCTCATCGAACGACGCAGCCATTTGTCGAATTTTCTATACATCTAAAAACTCCGCGTCTTTGCGTAAGCCTATGATGGAATTGGCAATTTTAAAAGTGGAGGCAGGTAATTGTCCTTTCTTCGCCCATGCCAAATCATTCGAATAATATTGATCTTTTTGTTCCTCATAAATCAATACTGCCCCTGCTACTTCAAAGTCTTTAATAATTATTTTTAAATTGCTATTGACTGATTCTGTTGCTACGGTTGCTGCTGCTTTTTTAGTTGGGGAACTTAGCTGTTCTCCACAGGAAAAGAATAGGAAAAGAGGTAGCAGGAGGGAGTAATATTTCATGTTTTGAAAATTCTAACTACATGCAAATTGTGTAAAGAAAGGGTCTTTATTCGGCTTTGATCCGATCCCCTATTTCTTTGGATAAATCTATGGACGATTTTTTATTGATTACTTCTTTGTAGAAAGGAAATAACAGGGCGAAAAAATGCAAAGCGATTAAGAGTAGTAAGATGGTTAATTCTAGTATTTTGTTTTCCATGTAATTTAGGATAGGTCCTTAATTATCCTGCTGGTTAGAATTTTCAATTCGACACCTCTTATGTTACTCGCTTCCTAGCGAGTCTTTATCGGTCATTTTTTTCTTGTTTATTTGTTACACTCGCTGGAAGCGAGCAACAAAAAGGTTTCGGACTTTAAGTCCTAACCAGCAGTACGTGTTGCTACAGCAGGGGTTATTCGTCTTGTTCTGTCTCTTTATAATTCTCAATAATAGCAATCATTTCCTTTAACTCAGATTCTATCAAAGCCAGTTCTTCTTTGCTAGCCTTCTGAGCAAACTCCAATACATCCTTAGCAAATTCCTTTATGGGTTGTGGAGCTGACATTTTTGATTTAGTATTTCTCATTGTTGAAGTCTTTTAACAGTTTTTAGTAATTCCTTTAAAATATCCAATGCTTCATTCATGGCATCTTGCTTTGACATTCCTTTGGGTAATTGTAATTCCTCATCCGAAAGATTTGTCAACATCCATAACCATTGTTTTTGTATTTCAATCTTTCTGAGCGTGATTTCGAGTTCAGTCATGTTATAGCTTGTTCTATCACGATAGAGCGATACTTTTTGTTTAGTAGTTAATATACCAACAAATTTGAAGATAGCAAAGTTTCTTGGTTGGAAATTGGGATGGATTGGTTGGAATTTCGAGCCGAAGTTGCAAACTTCATTATTTTGGTTATCAACTATATTCAGTTTCCAATATAAATGAAAAACATCTAAGTCCTACAACGGTA
Source organism: uncultured Saprospiraceae bacterium (assembly GCA_937973995.1). Lineage (GTDB taxonomy): Bacteria > Bacteroidota > Bacteroidia > Chitinophagales > Saprospiraceae > JAFMDF01. Next base: position 2,709 of record CALJIQ010000248.1, on the reverse strand, counting down.
TCGAATTGAAAATCCTACAATCATTTATACGGTTATTTCCTACTTCCAAATCACGGGAATCTCTAAAGCTCAAAATACCGCCCTACCATTGGCTTTTACTGACAATAGAAAGGAAGTGTACATTGTTCGACATTCACCTTCCTTTCAATTGTCACCCGCTTTATTCGTTTCGTAAATCACAACAGCTAATTTCGCAAATGATGGCAATCCTCTGCTAATTGTTGCCTCTATCACTTTCCCACTTTTGAAATTTCCCATATTCGCTATGTCTTCATAAGTCCAACTATTTTCTTGCATCATTTTGCGAAAACGTTCTGACCAATCCTTACGGATTTTATTCTCCATTTCTTTTTTGAAGAAGGTCCATTGTTCTTGGGGCATTTCTCCTTGTTCAAAATACATCAATCTTACCCATTCTAATTTCACTTCTAATTCAGAATAGTTGGGATGGTTTTCTCTAATCCAATCCCTTGTTCTGGCTACACTCATATTTGCAAAATCCAATGCAATCTTCATTCGTTTTTCATCAGAAAAGGTATTGATGATTGCGATTTGTTGCGCTGCTGCCTCTTTACTTACATTCACTTTGTTATTCCAAAAGTCCATGTGTTATTACGTTTAATCTTGTACACCAAATTTTTAGGTACTCCTTATTTAATTCTTTATCTAGAACTAGAAATTTGAGATCTTCCATTTGCTTTTCACTAGGAGTTATGTTGTACCACTTTAATTTTGAAATTATTAAATCCTCTTTGGTTGATATATAACATTTGATTCCAAAAAATTCAACTTCTTGTCTTCTCTCAAAAGCCGTCCAGTTGTAGTCACTATCTTTATAAGTCATAAAATCATAGCGTATTCCAGTTTCAAAATCTGTTAGATTAAATAACATTCCATTCTTTGCACTTTCCATAAAGGATTCTTCAAATCCCTGCCATTCAGGAAAATGTTTAAGAATTAATTTAACATGGTGTGGATAAATTTGGAGTATTAAATCTATATCATTTGTAGTTCTTGCTCTATTGTGAAAGCTCACCGCAAATCCACCTACTATCATATAGTTAATCTCCTCTTCGTTTAGAACATTTGTTATTTTCTTCAATGCTTTAGCAAATGTATTTTCCATTTTTCAAAATTAACAAATGTTAATTTAATTTCAAAACTATTTTGGTTTTCCATAGTGACTTTAGCTTATTAAATTAACTACCAAGCTAAAGGGCGCCCCTTCTCGCATGTAAGATAGCAGGCATTTCAAAAATGCCAGCTATTTAGCCTAGACCATCTAATCGCATAGTTTCAACAAAAAGAAATTTACAAATGAGTAAAAAAAGCCAATAATTAATAAAGGAAATAAAAATTTTGAACCAATAATTAGAATTTTTGTTCTAAATTTGAACTTCATTCTAGAAATTGCATGAGCGATACCAAACGTAAAATCCTACAGACAGCGATCCAACTATTTAACGCACAAGGCGTTAATAATGTAACTTTACGTACCATTGCAGAGGCGATGGGGATTAGTCCTGGCAATTTAGCTTACCACTATAGAAATAAGGAGTCCATTATAGAAGAGGCATTCCAAGCGATGGAGGCAGAACGGACGAGTGTATTGACGGGCGTACAGGAGATTCCTTCCCTAGAAAAGATTTATAATCAAGTCATACCTTTGTACGAGGTAGAGAAAAAGTACTCTTTCCTCAATTTAGATGCGCTACATATTGTTCGGAACCATCCGAAGTTTGCGGATTTGCAGCGAGCGTATATTGCTAAAAATATCAATTACAACCGAGCCGTTATCTCTTTGTCAGTCTCCTCTGGCATTATGAAACCCGAAACGGTAACAGGCGAATACGACCGACTAGCTAAAAGAATTTGGATGGTGAGCAATTTTTGGTTGACGCAAAGAGAATTACGCGGCGAAGTGTCCGATCAAAAAGAAGAACTACTGGCGATGGTCTGGGAGCAGATATTGCCGCATTTTACGGAGAAGGGCTTGTATAAATTTAGGAAGTTATTCTCTACTCCAGCATCTCTCTCTGATGGAGAATTGCAAAGTCAAACTAATTAGAAAAGATGGTTTGATGGCTCGTATGTTTGATGGTTACCTACATGACGTTGACCATCAAACAATCTAACCATCTAGCCATCACAACATAAATTCATTATTCAAAATTGATAAAACATGGAAGCTTATATTTATGATATTGTCCGAACCGTAAGAGGGAAAGGCAATAAAAAAGGTTCTTTATTTGGCGTAACTCCTACGCAATTATTAGTAACCTTACTCGAAGAACTAAGAGAAAGAAATGATTTTGATCCAGCATTGGTCGAAGATTTTATTTGTGGTTGTGTATCACAAGTAATGGATCAAGGGGCGAATATTGCTAAAACGGCTGCGATACAATCTGGCTATGGCGATCACTTATGTGGGGTATCTTTGAACCGTTTTTGTGGTTCTGGTTTGGAAGCGATCAACCAAGCTTCTGCTTATGTAAAATCTGGTTTTACCGATTTGATGTTAGCAGGTGGTGTGGAAAGTATGTCCCGTGTAAAAATGGGTTCGGATGGCGGTGCCTTGATGATGGACCCTACGGTAGCGATTAATAACCACACGATCCCACAAGGCGTATCTGCGGATTTGATTGCTTCTAAATATGGCTATTCTAGAAATGATGTGGACAGCTTTGCTGCGGAGTCTCAAAAAAGAGC
>CALJIQ010000247.1 GCA_937973995.1 uncultured Saprospiraceae bacterium | reverse complement strand
GCCTATCATAGTCGTCTCCTGACGACTTATCCGCTCTTTAATCTCTTAGCCTGACGGCTATGGGCAGCGCCTCAGTTGCCCCTTTAGAAACCCTTGTTTCCTGAAATGGACTCGATGTCCATTTCAGGAAAGGAATCACGGGATAGATATAAGAACAAAAATAAAGTATGAAAAGAATCGGTTTACTATCCGACACCCATAGTTTTTTAGACCCAAGTATATTCGAGTATTTCAAAGAATGTGATGAAGTATGGCATGCAGGGGATATCGGGAAGGCAGAAGTGGTGGATCAATTAGAAGAATTCAAACCACTAAAAGCGGTTTACGGAAATATTGATAACAAGGATTTACAAGTCAGATTTCCAGAGGACTTACGATTTGACTGCGAAGGCCTAGATGTATGGATCACCCATATTGGGGGATACCCAGGGCGGTATAATAAAAGGGTAAGAAAGATCATGGCAGAAAATCCACCCGAGTTATTTATCTGTGGTCATTCCCATATATTAAAAGTAATGCCTGATAAAGTTCATAACTTATTACATATGAACCCCGGTGCTTGTGGGCATCATGGGTATCATCGCATGCGCACCCTCCTTCGCTTTTCTGTTGCCGAAGGCAAAGTCAAAGACTTGGAAGTGATTGAATTGGGTAAACGAGGAAAACTTAATTAGGTAGGAAGTAGGAGGTAGGAGGTAGGAAGTATAGGATGCTCTTACCTCCTACCTCATACCTCATACCTCATACCTATAAATTATGCTTACAGCCATTTCCCCCATAGACGGGCGCTACGCCAGTAAAACCAAAGAGCTTCAAATTTACTTTTCAGAATTTGCTTTAATCAAGTATCGGGTATTGGTAGAGGTGGAATATTTTAAAGCCTTATGTGCCATTCCACTGCCTCAATTGAAACAAGTAAGCCAAGCGCAGTTAGACTCACTAGATACCTTGGTACAGGACTTTGGTCTGCTACAAGCTGAAGAAATCAAAAGCATTGAGAGCGTGACCAACCACGACGTGAAAGCGGTGGAATATTTTTTGAAAGAACGCTTTGATACATTGGGCATGTCGGAAGTTAAAGAATTTATTCACTTTGGTCTCACCTCACAAGACGTTAATAATACTGCCAATCCGCTGATGATAAAAATGGCAATGGAGGCGGTATATTATCCGTTATTGGATAGCGTCATTCAGCAAATATTGGATTTGGCTCAAGAATGGGAAGCGGTTCCGATGTTGGCTAGAACGCATGGACAACCTGCTTCGCCTACTCGTTTAGGAAAAGAGTTTTTAGTATTTATAGAAAGATTGAAAACGCAAAAAGCCTTATTGCAACAAGTGCCTTATGAAGCAAAATTTGGGGGAGCAACGGGTAACTACAATGCCCACCACGTAGCTTACCCTGAAATAGACTGGCCCTCTTTTGGCGATCAATTTGTAGAAAATCAACTAGGGTTATATCGTTCTCAATACACCACCCAAATTGCACATTATGATAGTGAAGCCGCACTATTTCAAGGAATTAAAAGATTGAATACCATCCTCATTGATTTGTGTAGAGATATTTGGACCTATGTATCCATGGATTATTTTAAACAGAAAGTAGTTAAAGGAGAAGTGGGTTCTTCCGCCATGCCGCACAAAGTGAATCCCATAGATTTTGAAAATGCGGAAGGGAATTTAGGGATGGCCAATGCTATACTCGGACATTTGGCAGATAAGTTACCCATTTCCAGATTGCAAAGAGATTTAACAGATAGTACCGTTTTACGAAATGTAGGTGTTCCCTTCGGTCATACGATCATCGCCTTAAAGTCCATTCAAAAAGGACTAGGTAAATTATTATTAAATCGAACCAAACTTGCCGAAGATTTAGAAAACAATTGGATGGTCGTAGCGGAGGCCATACAAAATATCCTCCGAAGAGAAGGATTCCCTAAACCCTATGAGGCATTAAAGGAATTGACTAGAGGGAAGCCGGTGGTCTCCGAAAAAGACATTCAGGAATTTATTGATGAGTTGCCTATCCAGAAAGATATAAAAGAGGAATTAAAAGCGATTCGTCCTGATAATTATTTAGGGGTGTAAATGTTCTTTAATCGCTCTAATGAGCAGGAATAAACTTTCTAACAGCTATTCAATTCCCGCTAAGTCTCGCAAAGGATTTAGCTAAGTCTCGCAAAGGTCTGACTTAGCGTAACTTTGCGAAACCTTAGCGTACCTTAGCGGGAAATGGATTTCTAGGTAGCTTTTTTCTTGCTTGACTCCTCTGGCTCTAAATTTTAAACGAAATTTTATTTTTAAAATATAATAAGATTCAAAACCATTATTCTTTCAATTAGTTAGCCTTAAGAATACCAGAAAAAACAAATATTTAAAGAAGACTTAAAACCCCTCCCACCACTATACTTTGGATTGACTTTTGCTCAATTTTATAGTACACGTATTAATAGACTGGAATCTTCTAATAGATTTCAATCACTTCTTATTAGCACATCGCGAACATCCCGTCTTATTAATTTCTCTGCTAATCGTTTTCTGATTGGTTGAATTTTCAAATACATAAAAAATAAATGTACTGGCTTGATTTTTGAGCCTATACCATATTCCCTCCTATTTACTACTCCTTCCCCTTTTTTAAAACCCATATCCCTCGATGGTATTATAGCACTAACTCTACTTTGGATTGTTTATCATTCATAGTAGTTAATGCAACAACCTGCTTTATAAATTCCAATCCCCAAGCACTGAATTCCACTTAGAGAATTGTTCTTCTGGAATTTATTTTTTGGAATTTACGGACTGCATTAGCAACCTCCCTACTAGATTAATTCCCCTCTTTAAGATGACTTCCATCCTTATTGGATAATGAGTGAAATTTTAAATGAAACGCATGATATGTAGATCATTCAAAATTCAAAATTCATCATTCAAAATTGTAAAGTGAGTTAGGTAAAACAAACAAACTCATTATCGAACTACACCATTACAATTTTCGAATTATGCCTACTTATACTAATTGCCTTTGGACGGTATTTTCCACCCTTTCCAAATATCTTCCAAAGCAGTGGAGCGTCCTTCCTATCTTATTGATGGGCTGTGCTACTTTTGCTTTTAGCACAGAGCGAGATTCTACCACTGATAATAAGCCTGTTGAGTTAGAACTCAATGCGGCTTTTCCTATTTTGGATAAAGAGGAAGCGTTCTGGGATTGTAATGATAATTATATCCAGAATGGAAGTTTTGAAGATGGGATTACGGGTTGGTCTTTTGGACCTTATACCAACTATAGTCACCAAAACAGATATCAAGTAGATGGAAATTATATCATCTGGATTTATCCTAATGAGGGTGGAGATGCAGAGGTGTATCAAGATGCTCCTGCGCAAGCAGGGCAATTATTTGATCTGGATTTTTATGCAGGAACCCATGAGCCTATATACACTCATAGAGCGGGATTCAAATTCTTAGATGCTAATAAAAATGTGATTGCCGTTCATGATGTAGAAGTAGATCACGATGTGGACCCAGTAGATGCGGTGCGTTTGTACAATGTATCTGGGACAGCTCCGGCAGGCACTAAATATGTAAGAGTATTTGGTTCTGCTAGTGGAGACTTTTTGAAATTTGAGGCAGTTTGTTTACCTGATCCAGGCGTACCAGAATGTGATGTCTATTTTAAAAATGATGGTTGTACTTCCATGCAATTATATTGGAATAACGACGGCAACTATGCTTTAATAAAAGATCTTTCTGTTGGTCAGACCTATACACATACCACCTATGAGGGGCAAGTTTTTCAAATACGAGATGGTGCTGGTTCGGTAAAAGAAAGTTATACCGTTTCTTGTGGCCAAACCTATACCTATCGAGCCACTGCTAGTCATACGGTTAATGCAGGGAGCAATAAATCTGTTTGTGCAGGAGAGTCGGTTACCCTTACTGCCAGCACTGGATCAGATAAATATGAATGGAGTAATGGTGATAAAGGAAGATCAATCACCGTATCACCTTCTAATACAACTACCTATACTGTAACTGGCTATGATTCCAATGGTTGTGCTGTAACAGATGAAGTGACTGTTACCGTAGCCTCTCTGGATTGTAATATTCCTTCCGATATAACTATTCGTTGTGAGGAATCATCTGATCCTTCCAATACAGGAGGAGCTTCTTCTTGTTTTGATATGAGCTATACGGATAGAGTAATTTCTAATAGCTGTCCTAAAGTAATTGAACGTACTTGGGAATCTGATAATTCTTCTCTTTGTAGAGGGGTACAAAGAATTACTATTACAGATGAGGAGAAACCTACATTGGGTACTACACCAGCGGATGCAACTGTGGATTGTGATAATATACCAACTCCACCAACTATTCAAGCTACGGATAATTGTAGTGAGGTAGTGGATGTTAATCTGAACGAAAATAGTACCCAAGGTACCGATCAAAATAGATGTAATTATTATAATTATACCATTACTCGAACTTGGGAAGCAAAAGATGATTGTGGAAATAGAACCACGCATACCCAAACGATTACGGTATCAGATGACCAAGCGCCAGTTCCCTCTGGCTCGACTTGTGAACCCAAAAATGAAGTACATACTTGTAATGGTCTTTCAGGAAATCGAACGGCTGCAAATAATTGGAATGTAGATAATATTACCTTTTTAGAATCTTGCTATAGCGATGATTGTAGTAGCGTGACGATTAATAGCGATTTTGATTTTTCTAAATTAACAAATGATTGCGGAGGTAACGGCAGTGTATTAACGGTCACTTATACCATCCAAGATATTTGTGGGAACAAAACGACTCAGCAAGCCACCTTCACCGTAGAAGATAATACTAAACCTGAATTTTCAGGTGTTCCAAATGATGCTACGGTTGAATGTGATAATATTCCAAATCCACCAACAGTTACCGTATCAGATGATTGTGATGAAAGTATCACTTTTGACTTAGATGAAAACAGCACACAAGGTAGTGATCCTGCTGAGTGTGATTATTATAATTATACCATTACTAGAACTTGGACGGCCAGAGATGCCTGTGGTAATACAACAACGGAAACACAGGTATTAACAGTACAAGATTCTCAAGAACCAAGCGTATGTTGTAATAATATCGAAATCCAATTGGACGAAAACGGCGAAGCCACTTTTGATCCTGCTGATTTATATTGTGGCAGTGGAGACAACTGTAGTGAGGTATCTTTTTCAGCAGATAATATTCGTTTCAATTTAAATGATTTAGGTCAAAATAATGTAACGCTAACCGTATCAGATGCTTGCGGAAATGTAGATCAATGTCAAGCCATTGTAGGGGTACAGAAATTCGACTTAGCCCTAAGAAAAGAATTAGCGGCAGGAGAGGATGAAAGAGTATATACAGGAGAAGAAGTCACCTTTACGATTACCGTTTTCAACCAAGGTTCTTTAACGGCTTCCAATGTAGAGGTAACGGATTATATTCCTAACGGCTTTCAATTAGCAGATTCAGATTGGACTGCTGGTAATAATGGAAAAGCAACTATTTCTATTCCTGGCACCATTACTTCGGGGCAAAGTATTTCGGTTGATATTACTTTAAAAGTGACTGGCGCTACACAGGGAGCATTGGTGAACAGAGCAGAAATTTCAAGCGCAGATGCACCGAATGGTTTTTCTAATAAAGATGTAGATTCAACCCCTGATGATATACAAGGCAATGACAACGGAGGAGATGTCAATACCTCAACAGATGATTTAATCACAGACAATGGAACTACTGATGAGGATGATGAAGATCCAGAAGATGTCGTATTAGAAATTTTTGATTTAGCATTGCGCAAGACCCTTGCCAATGGCGAAGACCGCAGAGTCTATCTTGGGGAGACCATTACTTTCGAGATTGAAGTATTTAATCAAGGAACGGTAACGGCTCAAAATATTGTAGTACAAGATTATGTTCCAAATGGCTTAACGCCAACGGGACAAACGACTTTTAATATTGCAGGTCCATTAGCACCGGGACAAAGTTCTAAAGTGGAAGTTTCATTCGTAGTCAACCAAGACTTTGAAGGAACGATTAGAAATGGTGCAGAGATAGCGAGTGCAGAAGATGAATTTGGAAATAACCCACAAGATATAGATTCAACTCCAGATACCAATCCAGACAATGATGCAGAAGTAAATGATGAAATCAATGATAATGGTTCCTCAGATGAGGATGATGATGACTTTGAGCCGATTGACATAGAAGTGTTTGATTTAGCGTTACGCAAGACATTAAGCAGCAGCACCCAACAGCCAATCGTAGCAGGAAGAACCGTGACCTTTGATATTGAAGTATTCAATCAAGGAACGGTAGATGCCCAAAATATTTCTGTTGTAGATTATATGCCAGCAGAACTAAGTTTAACGGATCCTAACTGGTCAGCTTCAGGGGGTATTGCTACTTATAATACGCCACTAGCTATTGCCGCAGGACAAAGTCAAACGATTACCATTTCCTTTGTAGTAGATGCGACTTTTGTAGGTACAATTGATAATTTTTCAGAAATAGCTAGTGCGGAAGATGAATTTGGAGATAGTCCAAAAGATATAGATTCTACGCCTGATACAAACGTCAATGATGACAGTTTAGAAGACGATGCTATTGATAATACAAATGGTGACGAAGACGATCATGATATCGCTTCTATAGAAGTAGAGACTTTTGATTTGGCATTGCGAAAAACTGTAAACCTAGACCAAACGGTCATGCCTATTTTAACAGGTAGAACCGTAACGTTTGATATTACTGTTTTTAATCAAGGAACGGTAGATGCAACAGGTATAGAAATTACAGATTACATACCTAACGGATTGACTTTACAAGACAACGATTGGACTTCATCCAATGGTATGGCTACTTATAATCAATCTCTTTTAAGCATCCCAGCAGGTGGCCAGCAGACGCTTACCATCACTTTTGTCGTAGATGCAGGTATTGGAGATGAGAACATTATCAACCGAGCAGAAATCAGTGATGCCAAAGATGAATTTGGACAACCGATAGACGATATAGATTCAACACCCGATAATAATGAAAACAACGATAATGGGGGAGTAGTTAACTCTCCTGACGACGATAGTGTGACTGGTGATGGCAAAGCAGGAGAAGATGAGGACGATGCTGATCCAGAAGATATCCAAATAGAAGTATTCGATTTAGCCTTGAGAAAAACATTAGCCCAGGGCGAAGATAACCGAGTCTACCCTGGCGAAACCATCACTTTCACTATCGAAGTATTTAATCAAGGGGGCATTACCGCACAAAATATTGTGATTACGGATTATGTTCCGACGGGCTTATCTGCTCAAGGCCCTACGACTTTAACCATTCCAGGTCCAATCCAACCAGGGGCAAGTGAAAGCGTAGATATTTCCTTTACGGTGACGCAAAATTTCCAAGGAACCATTACCAATGGAGCGGAGATTGCCAGCGCAGAAGACGAAAATGGCAACCCCGGAAATGATATAGATTCTACACCTGATACCAATCCTGATAATGATGCAGAGGTAAATGATGAGATCAGCGATAACGGTACGACAGATGAAGATGACGATGATATAGAATCTATCATAGTAGAAGTATTCGATTTAGCATTAAGAAAAACAACCAATCAAATAGACCCTGTCAAGCCGGGAGACGATGTGGTATTCCAGATTGAAATATTCAATCAAGGTACGATACCAGCGCGGAATGTGGAGATTGTAGATTATGTGCCGGCTCAATTTGCACTCAGTCCTAATGACAATAATGGATGGACAGTATCTGGTAGCAATATCACCGCTTCTATAAGTGGACCGATTGCGCCAGGTACTGCCACCATACTTGAAGTGGTGCTGCAAGTGCAAGATGGCATTACGACAGGCACTTATGAAAATCATGCAGAGATCACTTCTGCACAGGATGATTTAGGAAATAACCCAACCGATATAGATTCTACGCCTGATGATACTTTTGGCAATGATCCATTAGTGGATAATGAAATAAACGATGATGGGACGACAGATGAAGACGATCAGGATGTAGCAGAAGTGTCCTTATGTGATGATGTGCCACCTGTATTAGCAGGCATCCCGCAAGATATAGTGCTAGAGTGTAGCGATGACTTACCAACAGCACCAGCTATTGGGGTAGCTATAACTGCTACAGATGTTTCAGGGGATGATTTTGAAATCATTCTAACTGAAGAAAGCACGCAAGGACAGTCAGGAGATGCTTGTGGCAATTCAAATTATATCATCACTAGAACTTGGACGGTAACGGACGAATGTGATAATGTAGCAACCGCTACTCAAGTCATCACCATCCAAGATACCCAAGTGCCAAGCATCGTCAATGTACCCGAAGATGTGACCATCGAATGTGATGATACACTTCCAACTGCGGAACCAACCATCACAGATAATTGTGGTCAAGTGAGCATTGAAGTAAATGATTCAGAAGCAGTAGGAAATTGTGGTGCGACTAGAGTGCTTACTAGAACTTGGACGGCAACGGATGATTGTGGCAATACCACTTCTGAAGAGCAAATCATCACCATTCAAGATGAAACGCCAGCGGAAATTACTTGTCCGACTGATATTACGATTAGCTGTGATGAGCCAATTGATCCTACTAATACGGGAGAAGCGACGGCATTAGATAATTGCGATATAGCAGGCGCCATCACGATTAATTTCAACGATCAAAATAGCGGAACCGTAACAGAATGTGGTGGTAACCAAGGCGTCTTTGTTAGAACTTGGGAAGCTAGAGACGATTGTGGAAACGTAGCAACTTGTGAGCAAAGAATTACCATAGAGGATACTTCTGCGCCAACTATTTCTTGTGCTACCAATGTAACCGTAAGTTGTGAAGATTCAATTGAGCCTACGGCAACTGGTTCGCCAACCGCTACGGATAATTGTAGTGCAGAAGGCTTGATTACGTTTGATTTTGTAGATGATAATTCATCAGTAGTAGCTGGTTGTGGAGGACATAGTGGAACGTTAAGAAGAACATGGACGGCAACGGATGAATGTGGAAATATAAGCGATTGCGAACAAGTAATCACCATTATTGATGAAACCAACCCAGCAATAACTTGCCCAGCAGATATTACTTTAAGCTGTGATGAATCCTTTGATCCATCGAATGCAGGCGCTGCAACGGCAACGGATAATTGTAGCTCTAGCGAAAATATTACCATCACTTTTGAAGATGTAAATGGAGGCGCACTGAATGAGTGTAATGGTACCACAGGAGTAATAACTAGAATTTGGAAAGCCGTAGATGAATGTGGAAATGAAACGACTTGTGAGCAAACCATTACCATCATAGATGAGGAGATTCCAAATCTAATCTGTCCACCAGCAGTAACTTTAAATTGCGATCAATCCATAGATCCAAGCATCGCAGGAGGCTTAGCCATAGCAGCCGATAATTGTACGGCTACGGAAGAAATTAATATTACTTATCAAGATAGCAATGGCGGTTCCTTAGGAGATTGTGGCGGAAATGCGGGTGCTATTGTAAGAACTTATACGGCAGAAGATGCCTGTGGTAATATAGCTACTTGTACGCAAGAAATTACCGTGAAAGATGATGTGGCGCCTGTTTTAAATTGCCCATCTGACTTAACCATTAGTTGTGAAAATATAAGAGAGCCTAGTAATACAGGGCAAGCTACCGCAACAGATAATTGTAGTGGCGAGAATGATATTACCATCACATTTACCGACAGTAATAATGGAAGTTTAGGAGATTGTGGCGGAAACGCTGGAGTTATCACTAGAACTTGGGTAGCGGTAGACGAATGTGGAAACGAAACCACTTGCGTACAAACGATCACGGTGATTGATGAAACGAAGCCAGAAATTACCTGTGCTGCTACTATAGAAATTAGCTGTGATGAATCTATAGAGCCATCTTTTACAGGAACACCAACGGCAACAGATAACTGTAGTGCAGAAGGCATTATTGAATTTGATTTCACAGATAATAATGCAGCCGTAATCGCAGGCTGTGGCGGACATAGCGGCATCCTAAGAAGAACTTGGTCCGCAACAGATGAGTGTGGAAATGTAAGCACTTGCGAACAAGAAATTGTAATTATAGATGATACGGCTCCAATCATTGGTTGCCCAGCAGACATTACTTTAGAATGTGATGAAGTATTCGATCCATCGAATGCAGGTATGGCAACGGCAACAGATAACTGTAGTGCAGAATCGAATATTGCCATTACTTATGCAGACAGAGATGGAGGAACACTTGCGGATTGTAACAATACAACGGGTATCATTATCAGAGTATGGACGGCGGTTGACGAGTGTGGCAATGAAACGACTTGTGAACAAAAAATCACGATTGAAGATACGAGTCAACCAGAATTAACTTGTCCAGTAGCAATAACCATTGATTGTGATATTTCTACAGATCCTGCTAACACTGGTGGCATGGCAACGGCAACAGATAATTGTACTTTAACAGAAGATATTGTTGTCACTTTTGAAGATGGCAACGGCGGTGCCGTAAGTGATTGTGGGGGTAATGCAGGCGTTATTACGAGAGTATATACTGCTGTAGATGCTTGTGGAAATGAAACTACTTGCGAGCAATTGATTACCATCCAAGACGATCAAGCACCAGAAGTAACTTGCCCATCAGAAATCACTATTAACTGTGATGAGTCCATTGATCCAAGCAACACAGGACAAGCAACAGCAACGGATAATTGTAGTAGTGAAAATAATATCACGATTACTTATAATGATAACAATAGCACTTTCTTAACCGAATGTGGCGGTCACCAAGGAACGATTACTAGAACATGGACGGTAGAAGATGAATGTGGCAATGTGGAAATCTGTGAGCAAATCATCCATGTAGTAGATGTGACCAAACCAGAAATAACTTGTGCTGCTAGTATTGAAATTAGCTGTGAAGAATCCTTAGAACCTTCTTTTACAGGGATGCCAACGGCAACCGATAATTGTAGCACAGAAGGAGAAATTGAATTTGATTTCACAGATAATAATGCAGCCGTAATCGCAGGTTGCGGTGGACACAGTGGTGTTCTTAGAAGAACTTGGACGGCAACGGATGAGTGTGGCAACACCAGTACTTGTGAGCAAGAAATCGCTATCGTAGATGAATCGGCACCAGTTATAGGATGCCCAGCAGACATTACATTAGAATGTGATGAAATCTTCGATCCATCGAATGCGGGAATGGCAACGGCAACGGATAATTGCTCTGCCGAATCCAATATTGCCATTACCTATGTAGATCAAAATGGTGGTACTTTAACGGATTGCGGTGGCAATACAGGAGTTATCACTAGAACCTGGACGGCGGTAGATGAATGTGGGAATGAGAC
>CALJIQ010000246.1 GCA_937973995.1 uncultured Saprospiraceae bacterium | reverse complement strand
TTGAATGTCTTCTATTCAACTCCTCCAGAGTTGGGAAACACGCCAAACGCTGTATCACCGCATTGCATACGGTGCTATTGATATTCAATCCCTTCAGGATTTCCAGTATCAAAAAAATGTGGGGTATCAATAGACTTTGAAGGTCTTCTATTAATACCCCACATCTCGGAATCCCAAAGGGATTGAATATGAATAACGCCGTGTGCAACACGGTGGTAAGACCATTTAGGGCATTTCCCAACTCTGAAGGAGTTGAATCCTAAACATTCAACTCCTAGTTGGAAGCCCTACTTACTTCCAGACCCTAGATTGCATCTAGGGCTATTCGTATTTAATCCTTTCAGGATTTTTCGTTTAAAAAGATGTGGGATGTCAATACACTTTGAAAGTGTCTGTCATCAGGAAAGTCTTTTTTATATAGTTGATAGTCAAAATGACTTGCTACCAAGCAATTCCACTTTTCCACCTAACAAGCTATTCCCATCTTCCAACGACCAATAAATAAAATTTAATCTTTTATTAAAAATTTTTACATACTTGACAATCAACCACTTAAAATTAATTTGATAATTTCTGTCATTACCACTTTCTTTAAAATAGAACAATCATTATTTTTGCACCGAACGATAGCATTAAAATTTTTTTTTCAGGGGCTATAGCTCAGCTGGCTAGAGTGCTTGACTGGCAGTCAAGAGGTCACGGGTTCGACTCCCGTTAGCTCCACGTAAAAAGAGTTAGCAAAGCCCTGTAAATGAATAATTTACGGGGCTTTTTGTTTGTATGCTCGTCGGCTTTCGCCGACTCGCAGTAGGATTCTTAGAAGGCAGTAATTAAAAAAAAGATTACAAAAGTTTTAAAAACTTTTGTAATCTTCCCTAGCCACAACGTCACAACACCAACCCCTATAACGCCAAAATCTCCGCCATCCGCAATAAATCCTTATCCATCGCTTTTTCCTTAGTGATGGCATCTTTGAAAGGGGTGAATTTTACTTTATTATTGACGATGCCGACCATCGCATTCTTTTTGCCCACCAATAGACCTTCTACTGCTTGAAAACCCAATCGGCTAGCTAATACCCGATCCATAGCCGTAGGGGAGCCGCCTCTTTGTAAATGACCGATAATGGTTACTCGGGGTTCATAGTCTTCAAATTCGGCGTTGACTTGGTCGGCTAATTGTTGTGCGCCACCCGATTTATTGCCCTCTGCAACGATCATTAAACTGAATAATTTTTTTCGCTTAATGGCCTTTTTGAGAGAGGAGAAAAGGGAATCCATACTTGTATGGATTTCGGGGATGAATATTTTTCCAGAACCACTACCAATGCCTGCGGTGAGGGCAATGTATCCTGCATCTCTACCCATTACTTCTACGAAAAACAATCGGCTATGAGAATCGGCGGTATCTCGGATTCGATCTACTGCCTCGATAGCGGTATTGACGGCAGTATCAAAGCCAATGGTATAGTCGGTGCCAAATAAGTCATTATCAATTGTGCCTGGCACTCCAATAATGGGGATGTCATATTCCTTGGAGAAGATATTGGCACCCGTAAAGGTACCATTTCCGCCTATCGCAACAAGCCCGTCAATATCATGCGCCTGCAAATGCTCATAGGCAGAAGAACGTCCCTCTTTGGTATGAAACTCTTTACTACGAGCAGTCCGTAAAATAGTCCCTCCTCTATGGATAATATTACTGACATCCTTGGTATCCAATCGACGAATTTGTCCATTAATCATGCCCTCATATCCACACTCAATTCCATAGATATGTAGATCGTGGAAGGACCCTGTTCGTACAACTGCTCGGATGGCGGCATTCATGCCAGGAGCATCACCTCCAGAGGTAAAGACCCCTATTCGCTTAACATTTATTTCTTTACTCATAAGCGGGTTTTTGATGACTTTTTACAGACGATCAATTTCTCTAAAATATCTTTCCAAGCCCAAAATAGGTTTATCCACGATTGTTCCCATTTGCAATTGATGTACTGCGATTCGTTCTTTTAAAATGGCTTGAAAATGAAATGCAATCGAACCAATAAAATGAATAGGAACTGCTTGGTTAACTTGATATTTCAACACATGCCGTACCAGAAATTCGTCAAAACTATCCTTTAATAATTGTTTGACAAAAGGATGCGGTTGCTGTTCTTTTAAAAAAGGAGCAAAAGACGCTAAATAGCGATTCCCTCCCTGTTGTTGATATAGGCGGTGGATCACTTCCTGTTTCGTAATAGGATATTGTGCTATAAAATCTCGTTGCAAATCTTCTGGTAATTCCCTATAAAAATAATGTCGAAGCAATTGCTTGCCGAGGTAAGCACCTCCTCCCTCATCGCCTAGCTGATACCCCAAACTTGGGATTTGATCTTTGATGCTACTACCATCATACCAACACGAATTGGAACCCGTTCCTAGTATGCAAGTAATACCCTCATTATCTCCACAAGTAGCCTTTATGGCTCCCAGAATATCAGAAGCTACTTCAATCGTCGCTGTTGGAAAAAGCGGCGCCAAAGCATTGCTAATGGTTCTACTAGTCGCTTCATTCCAACAACCTGCCCCAAAGAAATAGATTTGGGTAATGGCAGGCCGCCAGCTTTTATTCGAAAATATCGTCTGTAGCTCTTTTGCTATCAACGATGCTGATGCGACCACTGGATTCAATCCTTTACCATAGAAAGGAAGGGTTTCTTTCTCTGAAAGTACCAACCAATCCGTTTTGGAAGAGCCTGAATCTGCTATTAAAATCATACCATTATTGGTAGTGTAAAATTTACACTAAGTATTGTTCCTGCAAATATAGCTTAGAATGGAGAATTCAGAATGGAGAAAAGACAATTATTGAAAAAAAAACATTTGTGTGTGAATACGCTAAGGTACGCTAAGCTATACCTAGGACTAACTTAGCGTACTTTGCGAAACCCTAGCGGTCCTTTGCGGGAAATACCTTTGTGAGTAGGGTATTAATTGCTGAAGCTCGTTCACCCGCAACTCAAAAAGGATACCCCACCGATAAATTATAATTGATCCCCTTCAATTTCAGCTCTCGCCAACGTTGATAGGCCCAATAACTGCCCTCGGGGTTGGGGTAGGGATTTTTGATTCGATAGCCCATATCCAAGGCAAGGGTGAAATACTCAAAGTCCATTCGGACGCCGACTCCTGTTCCCAATGCGATTTGCTTCAAAAAGTCCTCATCTAGTTCGGCATTCGGTCGATCGGGATCTGTTCGGAGGGTCCAGACATTGCCACCATCAATGAAGGTGGCGCCTTCTAGGTTTAAGGAGTATAGTTTAAATAATTTAAAGCGATACTCTGCGCTAAAGATAAATTTAAAATTACCTGTTTGATAAAAAGGAGTGGTATTCGCTCCATATTCAGGGAAGGTACTAGGGTCTTGATAGCCGCCCGGTCCTAATTCTCTAACTTTCCAAGCTCGAACACTGGTAGGCCCACCTGCAAAAAACTGTTTTACATAAGGGACATCATTAGACTGCGCATAGGAAAAAGCAACAGCGGTATTTAATCGGAATGCCAAGGTTTGTCGAGCGGAAATATATTTATAATAACTAGCATCTATTTCTAATCGAGCGAACTTAGAATAATCCAAATTGAATAAACGAAAAGTTACCTTTTCGTCTTTAAATAAATTGACAATTCCATTGATCGCCGCTACTTCTAACCCCGATAATTCCATAGTCCCATTAATTCGCCAAGAATCATTGCTTCGTCTAATTCGATCCGAAAAGGTCAAACCAAAATCTCTAAATAATAGGCCCGTAAACAATTGTTTACTATTAAAACTTCTTTCTAAGAATGGATTATTCTCAAAAATGAGTTGGGCATTGGGTCCGATATCAGGGTCAAAAAAACTGAAGCCTATTTGATTTAAATAGTATTGTCGTTTGGGATTGTTATTTAAGGTATAGCCCAAAGCTAAGTCACCACTAAAAAAGCCCCAAAAGTCTCTTCGAGAACTCCAATTGACCCCAAAGGAGATACGAGTGGTGGCATTTTCTAAGAGGGAATTGTAGAAGGCATTACTAAAGAAACCTGCCCGATGACTAAAGCGGGCAATCCGCAAGGGATCGCTAAATTTGGGAATATTTAATTCAAAACGAGGATTGACATCAAAGGAACGAAAAATTTGTGGTCCACTTTCATCCGTTCGACCAAACTCTCCACCAATTTGAAAATTAGCTTGAAAGTCTTCCGATCCTCGAAAGAGATTTCTATTCCGATAGGAAAGATTTAAAGCACCCCCCAAAAAATTACCCGTTACATAGGTGGGGGCATTGGTACTGGAAAAGGTATTCCGAATTTCAATATCCGCTCCCAATACAATTTTTTTATTGGCGGGTAAGAAAATATTAAAATCAATAATATTCCGATCTTCACTTCTCAATTGGTCACTAACATTGGCAAATTTAAAAGTACCCAAAGCACTTAAATTCCGGACCGTTTTATTAAAATTTTCTTGACTATACAAAGAGTCTGTTTCTAGTGCAATACGCTTTAAGATAACCGAAGGCTTAATGGGAAATGGCGAGAGCTTCGGATAGCGAAACAGCACGTTTCCGATAAGGGTGTCCTCTAATACTTCTTGGGATGGATTGAAATAGGGATATACCGTTATAGTTCCTACTTGGTAGATTTGGTGTAAATTCCCGTCATTTCTAGGAAAAACGGTCAAGGAAAGATCAACTTTGGTGGTAAGACTGGTATCCGTCTCTGTACTTAGTTGATCGATATAATTGACATAAAATTCTCGATACCCTCGATTCCTAAGCGACTTGGTGATTCTCCGCTTTTCTTCTTCATATAATTTATTAGAAACAGGTAATCCTTTTTGTAGAATTGTTTCGCTACTAATTTCGTCTAAGACTTGCTGGATAGAACTATCGACACTGAAAAACTGAACAGAATCAATGGTAAATAAGGGACCAGGATGGACGATATACGTAATATCAGCTTGTTGCTTTTTGATATCCGTTTGGTAGGAAATAGAAGGTCGAAAATAGCCCCGTTCCTTCAAATAGTAATTCATGGATTCCACTGTTCGGATGACTAAAGTAGAATCATAAATAACGGGGACTTCATAAATATGTCGAGCCCCAGCTTCTTTCTTGTCTTTTTCAGGTAGTTTCCCTTTCTTTTTATTTCGGTAATAAAACCAACGGCGATTAATACCAAAGAAACGGGTATTGGGCTTTTGCGAGACGATACCAAGTAAATCCGATTCTAGTTGCTGGGCTTTTTCTACCGATTTTTCAGCCTCTATTTTTATAATATTCTGCTGCACAAAAGACTCGTCTTCTTGTAGGTATTTCGTTGTTCCACAAGCCGAAAGCAAGCATATACCCAGTCCTATCAGGCAATACCTCCAAAATCCAATATTTATCTTACTTTCGTTGCTCATTAAAAATAATGGTTTGATTGTTTGACGGTGTCGCTTCGCTGATTGTTGAGTCCACGCTAAAAAATCAAAATTGAACGCAGAGGCGCGGAGACGCAGCGTTTTTAGATGTATAAAAAATTAATAATTAATTTTTTATACATCTAACTATGTGATCTATTTGCCTATATGTTTACCAAATTGTGTTTTTAGAGTGGACTCATGGTTTGATTGCTTGATGGTCAACGTGTCATTAGCCATCAAG
>CALJIQ010000245.1 GCA_937973995.1 uncultured Saprospiraceae bacterium | reverse complement strand
TATTTGGATAGTACGCCGACGCACTCCTATATGAAGCATTTGTACAAATACCCACAAAATGCGTTTCCCTATGCAGACTTGGTGGAGACCAATCGAAAAAGGGGACGACAAGAACCCGAATATGAATTGTTAGATACGGGTATTTTTGATGGGAATAAATACTTTGACGTCTTTACGGAATATGCCAAAGCGGATGATACCGATATTTTAATTAAAATAACCGTTCATAATCGAGGAAAGAAAAAAGCGCCCTTAGTGATACTCCCTACCTTATGGTATCGGAATTTATGGAGTTTTGGCATGGAGTCAGAAAAGCCATCCATAGAAGTAAAAGGAAAGCACAAAGACTACACCCATCTAAAAACCCACCATAGCTATTTAGGAGATTATCATTTTTATTTTGAAACACCAGAACGCACCCTGTTTACGGAGAACGAAACAAATATGAAACGGGTGTTTGGCTATCAAACAGATTCCCTTTTTGTAAAAGATGCGATCAATGATGCGGTGATTGAAAATGATTTTTCTACTATTGAGCGAAAGCAAAATGGGACGAAATGTTCCCCCTTATATCGCTATGATATTCCAGCAGGAAAAAGCGTTTCGGTGCGATTGCGATTGAGTCAAAAAGAACATAAAAAAAATCCACTAACTACAGACTTCGACAAGCACTTTACAAGTAGATTAAAAGAAGCAAATGAATTTTATAATACCCTAGTCCCCAAAAATGGAAACAAGGATTTACAAAACATCCAACGGCAATCATTCGCAGGAATGATGTGGACGAAGCAGTATTACAATCTGGATATCACCCGCTGGTTAAATGGCGATCCAGGACAACCCGAACCACCAGCACAAAGAAAAAAAGGTAGGAATCACAATTGGCACAATCTAGCCAATGAAGATATTGTCTCCATGCCCGATAAGTGGGAGTACCCTTGGTATGCGGCTTGGGATTCTGCCTTTCATTGTATCCCGTTGGCATTGATTGATCCTGAATTTGCAAAGAAGCAACTCATCCTATTTTTACGAGAATGGTATATGCACCCCAATGGGCAAATACCTGCTTATGAATGGGCATTTAGCGATGTAAATCCGCCTGTTCATGCTTGGGCATGTATAGAGGTATATCGAATAGAGGAACGGCAAACGGGTAAGCGAGATGTAGATTTTTTAAAACGCGTCTTTCAGAAATTACTCATCAATTTTACTTGGTGGGTGAATCGAAAGGATAGCAATGATAATAATATTTTTGAAGGTGGTTTTTTAGGCTTAGATAATATTGGGATTTTTGATAGAAGTGCGCCCATTCCAGGTGGGGGACATTTGGAACAAGCGGATGGTACGGCATGGATGGCGATGTATTGTTTGAATATGTTGGATATGGCATTGGAGATAGCGCAGTTTGATCCCACCTTTGAAGATGTGGCTACTAAGTTTTTTGAACACTTTATTATTATTACAGAATCCTTAAATCAAATTGGAGAAGATTGGGTGGGGGCTTGGGATGAAGAAGATGGATTTTTCTATGATATTCTCGCCATGCCCAATGGTCAATATAAACCATTGAAGGTTCGTTCTTTGGTGGGCTTGACTACGATGTTTGCTACCCTCAGATTAGAAAGAAGTAGACTAGAAAATCTTCCTGATTTTAAAAGAAGATTGGAATGGTACAGAAAATATAGAGAAGACAATAAGCTGTATTTGGTGATCGAAGACATGGCAGCGGATAAAGATATTTTACTCTCCTTACTACCCAATGAGCGACTCAAAAAAATGCTCAAAGCCTTATTGGATGAACAAGAATTTCTCTCTCCTTATGGCATTCGCTCTTTATCAAAAATTCATGAAACGCCCTATGTTGTCAATATAGAAGGGCAAGAATTTGGTTTAAAATACGAACCTGCTGAGTCAACCATCGGTCTATTTGGAGGGAACTCCAATTGGCGAGGGCCCGTATGGATGCCGATGAATTTTTTAATTATCGAATCACTCCGACAATTCCACCAATATTTTGAAGATACCCTCAAAGTAGAATGTCCTACCGATAGTGGAAATTATATGACGCTAGATGAAGTAGCCGATGACATTTCAAAAAGATTAACTGCGCTCTTTCAAGCAGATGCTGCAGGTCGTCGTCCCATTCATGGAGAAGACCCCATTTATCAAAACGACCCTCACTTTAAGGACTTGATTTTATTTTATGAGTACTTTCATGGTTGTAATGGTAGAGGAGTTGGTGCTGCTCACCAGACAGGTTGGACAGGGGTTGTGGCGGAGTTGATTAATCGAGTGGGTTGGAAGAAATAGGTAGTAGATAGTAGGAATTATTTTAGTCTTGCCAATTTAAAATTAGTATTTTCACGCAAGCCACAACCAAACATATTTTTATTAAACACATAGGCACAGTAGATCACATAGAACTAAGACCTAAGTTTTTTGTGCAAATCTGGCAGAAGTTTGCTCGGCAACTAAAGTTGCCTCGCAATAGGTTTCTTTAGCGGCAGCGATTTAAAAAGCGTT
>CALJIQ010000244.1 GCA_937973995.1 uncultured Saprospiraceae bacterium | reverse complement strand
AAGTTCTCAGTCCACAGTCGTCAGGAGACGACCAGATAGCAATTTCTAGTCTGGAGACTAGAAATATCGGCACTCGATGTGGCTAGTCTCCAGACTAGACACGACTATCCGCTGGTCTCCTGACCAGCATTGAGAACTTACGATAAGATGAGCGTGATTTGTTGGATTAGTTACCCAATGACAAGCAATCAATAAACGAATGGCCAAGTGTAATCCGAAAAAATTAGGTCCATCCATTACATCTAATCTGCGGAATCAATCACAAAATCAGCGGAATCTGCGATTCAAAAACAATAACAATGAAAGAATTCCTCCCAATCATCAACGATTGGATCACCCAAAACAAGCCTTTTTCCATAGCAACGGTCATTAAAACATGGGGTTCTTCGCCTCGTCCCATAGGGTCGTCTATGCTGGTCTCTCAAGAAATGGAGATGGCAGGGTCGGTTAGCGGGGGATGTGTGGAAAATGCGGTGATAAAATCGGCTTTGCCACTAATTGAAAGTGGACAGGGTCAGCGATTAGCCTACGGGGTAGCAGATGAAGACGCTTGGGAGGTAGGGTTAAGCTGTGGGGGCAAAATGCAAGTCTATGCAGAACGATTTCTAGCTTTTGACAAACGGCCGGCTGAACAGCAAATTTGGTTAGCATTAAAAGAAGCACTAGAAAACAATAAAGGTTGTGTCTTACTAACACGATTGGAAGATGGAGAAAGCCAACATATATTGGTCCACCCAGACAGAAAAGCCATCGGACAACAAGTGACTACGGAATTAATAGAAGCAGGCTTAAAGGCATATGGAGAGCGTAAGAATCAGGTAGTGGAAATAGGAGAGACAAGTTATTTTGTACAAGTATTTCCCAGAAAAAGCCAAATGCTGATTATCGGGGCAGCGCATATTACCGTAGATTTGGTTCAACTAGCCAAAATGTATGATTTTGAGACGATTGTGATTGATCCTAGAGGAATTTTCACCAATAAAACCCAGTTCTCTACGCCACCCGATCAGTTAATTCAAAAATACCCTTCTCAAGTACTCCATGACTATACCTTAGATGCCTATACCTATGCGATTGTGTTATCACATGATCCTAAAATAGATGATAATGCGCTGCATATTTTATTAAAAAGTCAGGTGGGTTATATTGGAGCTTTGGGCAGTAAAAAAACCCATGCTAAAAGGGTAGCAAGATTAGCAACAGCAGGCTTTTCAGAAGCTGCCATTGCCAAAATACATGCACCGATTGGAGTGGATATAAAGGCAAAATCTCCTAAAGAAATTGCCTTGAGCATTATGGGGGAAATTATTCGAGAAAAAAATGTGTTTAAGTAAGAACCTTTTGCGAGACGCCGAAGGCGGCGAGCAAAATAGGAATCAGGTTGACTTGATGGTGAACAAAATAACCCTCCAGCCACCAAACCATCTTTTCACTATTTTAAACATTCCTCATTTCTCATTCATCTTTTCAGATTCAAAACTAACTTGCATTTTTTTAGAATCTCAATTATATTGTTGTAAAGTTCTTTGCCCATCTTTCTCCAAATTAGAAAACTAATCTGACAAAACACTTATGAAAAAAACAAATACGGGAAATATTCTCATAGCAGAACCTTTCATGGTGGACCCCAATTTCAAGCGTTCTGTTGTTTTGTTATGTGACCATACGAAGGAAGAAGGAACTGTAGGATTTGTTTTGAACAAACCTTTGGGACTGAGAATCAATGAGTTAATTATTGATTTTCCCCAATTTGATATAGAAGTATATTATGGAGGCCCCGTACAAACGGATAGTATTCATTATATCCATAATGTGGGTGGCTTGTTGGATAATAGTACCAAAGTGGTAGATGGTGTTTGGTGGGGCGGCGATTTTGAAAAATTGAAATTTTTGATTTCTTCTGAAATGATTAAACCCCATAATATCCGATTTTTTGTGGGCTATTCGGGATGGTCCCCAGGGCAATTAGATGAAGAAATGAACTTTGGTTCTTGGGTCATTTCGGACATGTTTGCTAATTATTTATTTAAATCTAGACCTACTAAGCTGTGGAAACAAGTGATGAATAATATCGGGGATGCCTATACCGTGATTGCTCAGATGCCGGATTCTGCTAATTGGAACTAGGTTGTCGCGGGTGAACGGGTTGCGAGTGATTCTTCTACAAAATTAAGCCTATTGGCTTTTGATCTCTTTCCTTTCTTTAAATTTCTACCATTCAAACCTTTTTGAGCCTGATTATTGTTTATAGTTTAGCGGCTTATTGTGTTAGCTCTGGTTTTAAGAATTAGATATTTTTTTAATATTTGATTCTTAAAATCGAGATAACATAATTTTCATTGAATACCAGTTATGTTATCTCCATTTTCTAAAGTGGCATGAAATAAATAAATGTCTGTTTTACTCGACGGCTATTCGCCTTCTCGGCACAAGGCAAAATGTACATTTATTAAAATCTTAATAAGTAGTGTGACATTATTAATTATTGATTATTTTCCAGACGCTACTGAACACGCCTAATTAGCTAATAATCAGTAATTAATAATCAATCAACTGAAAAGCAAAGTTGTTAACTTATTTTTGTCAGACTACTTACAAAGCAGAAAATGTTTCCATTTTATGCTTTAGAAAATTAGAGCTAATACAACTGAAGTATCATACTTTAGAAAATGAAAGAATTTCTCTTCGATCTCTTCGATGAGCATCGTAAAAATAAAAGCATTCCTTCCCCTGAACTAATGTGCAATTTTATTAGTGGGTTGTTGCAGGTATTGTTTCCTCAATTATCGGATAAACGCTATCAGTTGATGTCGGAATTTGAAAAAGATTATGAGACACAACAACTGCGTTTACGAGAGATCTTAACGGGTTTAAATGGGCA
>CALJIQ010000243.1 GCA_937973995.1 uncultured Saprospiraceae bacterium | reverse complement strand
AGACGATTTTACAAAGCTGCCATAGCAACTTTGTAAAATCGTCTCCCCCAAAATCCCCTTTTGCGAGGCGGCGCAGCCGTCGAGCAAAAATCGAAGAGACTTAATATTATTGTGTACTCAATCCAAAATTAAAACCAACCATGACGAAAAAAGACTTACAACAACTATCTTTTTCTGCCTTATTAGAATTACCAATAGCGGTACTTTGGTTTGACAAAGACGGCAATTTCTTTGAAGTCAATCAAGCAGCCTGTAAGATATGGGGATACTCGCGGGAAGAATTGTTATCCATGACTGTCTTTGATATCAACCCAAATATGAACCCAGAAACATGGGCAGCTCATTGGGCAGCAAAGCAAGTGGAAACCGCTACCTTTGAGAGTAGTCATCGGCGAAAAGATGGGACTATTTTTCCTGTGGACATCACAGATATTTTTGTCGAGTTGAAGGGGGTAACTTACAGTTGTGCAATTGTACGAGATATTACAAAGCGGAAAGAGGCGAATCGTATTTCTCGCTTATCAGATTTCACCATACAAAATGCAGGAGATAGTATATTTTGGGTTTCTCCTGAAGGTGGGATAAGAAACGTGAATGAAAATGCTTGTCTTCAATATGGATATACCAAGGAAGAATTCCTTCAAAAACAGGTCATGGATTTATACGAGGAGATGGGGGATGCTGATTTTCAACAAATCTGGAAACGATTGAAATCAGAGCGACTAATCGTTTTTGAAACAGAGCATGTGGACAAGGTCGGCAAAAAAATTCCTGTAGAAATCAGTTCTCATTATATTCAGTTTGAAGAGATGGAATATGCTTGCTCCATGGTCAGGAATATTAGGGAAAGAAAACAGAAGGAGGCAGCCCTACGAGGAGCTTTGTTAGAAATAAAATCTTTAAAAGAAAAATTAGAAGCGGAGAATAACTATTTACAAGAAGAAATAGAAATCAACAATAATTTTGGAGAGATCATCAGTAATAGCCCGAAATTTCAAATTGTGTTAAAACAAATAGAACAAGTAGCAGACACTACTTCTACCGTATTAGTAACAGGAGAAAGTGGTACAGGGAAAGAATTGATAGCCAGGGCTTTACACCGATTAAGTCGTCGATCTGAACGTCCCATGATAAAAGTCAATTGTGCTACCTTACCTTCTAACCTAATCGAGAGTGAATTATTTGGACATGAGAAAGGGGCTTTTACAGGGGCACTTTCTACTAAGTTGGGGAAGTTTCAATTGGCAGATGGTGGTACTTTATTTTTGGATGAAATTGGCGAAATGCCCATTGATCTACAACCCAAGTTATTACGAGCCATTCAAGAAGGAGAAATAGAACGGCTAGGAGGGCAGGAGTTAATAAAGGTGGATGTTCGAATAGTTGCTGCTACTAATCGGAACTTGCCGAATGAAATTGAAAAAGGAACATTTAGAGAAGATCTGTATTATCGCCTAAATGTTTTTCCGATACACAGCATCCCCCTTCGAGAACGGAAGGATGATATACCTTTATTGATTCGCTTTTTTTGTGAAAAATTAGGCAGTAAGATGGGGAAAAAAATAACAGATATTCCACAAAAAGTGATTGATAAATTAGTGTCCTATGATTTCCCTGGCAATATTCGGGAATTAGAGAATTTAATTGAACGGGCGTTAATTATGTCTAGAGGGAATAAACTTAGTTTGGGTAATTGGTTTAATCCCAAGAAAAGGAGAAAGAGCAAGGTGGAATTTGTTCCTTTGGAAAGTTTCCAGCGCAACTATATCATCGAAGTTTTAAAGTTTACCAAATGGCGCGTAAGCGGACCTGATGGTGCTGCACAAGTATTAGGTGTTCGACCCACTACCTTGTTTTCTAAAATGGACAAACTGGGAATTAAGCGGAGTATGGAAGCAACCGAGTGAACAAATCCCCATAATAGAAAAACTCCAAACTGTAGCAAAATACAGTTTGGAGTTATACTTAAAATTAGATACGTGAGATAACCAACTAACGGTTTTTAGGAATAACTATTATAGTGCTGGTGCTAGGGGGAAGTCAATCTCAACATCTGTAAGATTATGAAAAGTATTAGTGATACTGATGATGCCAGCAGCAATTACAAGATCTACTAAATTTTCTTTGTTATATCCAACGCTATAAAACGCTTCAACTAATTCTGGATTCACCCTTCCTCTAGTCTCTGCCAGAGAACGAGCAATTTTAGCGAGTGCATCTTGTTTGTTATCCCAACTAGCACGACCTGTTCTTAGTTCTAGAATTTGCTCTTCAGAAAATCCATTCATCTTAGCGATAGCTGTATGAGCAGACTGGCAGTATCTGCAGCCGTTCACTTCACTAACTGCTAGGTCAATTACTTCTTTTTCCTTTTTAGAAAAAGAGGTAGCACCATTTGAGAAAGTTAAATAATTTCCTAGTGCATTTTTGGAATGTGCCATAGCAGCATAGATGTTTGGAACAAATCCTACTCCAGCTTGTAGCTTGTCAAAAATGGCTTGATTTTGTGGAGATACCTCTTCTCTTGTAGGTACGCTCAATTTTGTGATAGTTGCCATGATATTAAATTTAAAAGGTTAATATGATTTAATCTAAAGGTTAATAATAATCGGTTTTGGGAATCAGGCTGCTAGTTGCTCGCGGAGCATTTTGTCCAAGGTATGCTCTGATTGTAAGCCAACTAAACGTTGTTGGATTTCCTTATCTTTAATGATAAATAAGGCAGGAATACTGCGTACCTTGAATTTTTGAGCCAACGCAGGATTTTGATCTACATTGACCTTTCTTACAATTATCTCTCCTTCATATTTATCTGCTAATTTTTCTACAATGGGTAGTAATACTTGACAAGGCCCGCACCAGTCGGCATAAAAGTCTAATAAGACTGTTTTCTCCTGATTGACGGTTAATTCATACTCTTTGATATTTTCAATCGCTTTCATAATTTTTAATTTTTATGATTAATAATAATTTTATGGTTAATAATAATTACACCACAAAGATGCAGGCAAACCTCAATTGATAAAATGGACATTTTTCCCCTATGCTTGGACAAAAGGGTTTTAGGAAATATTTTTAGGGAGAATTAACTAAATCAACCTTTAGGTGTTGTAGATAATAATCAAACAAGCTAAATATCTATTTAAGAATACAGCCGTTGTAGATCTGTAATACATTCTTATACTTGGAACGGGATAAAAAAGTGATTTTACAATACTGTTTAATTGTTTATTTGTTGAACTGTTTATCTAAGTATAGCTTGTAAACGAATAAACAGTTACACAAATAAACAATTAGTTCACTTTTATAATTTTACCCC
>CALJIQ010000242.1 GCA_937973995.1 uncultured Saprospiraceae bacterium | reverse complement strand
TAGTGTGACATTATTAATTATTGATTATTAATTATTTTCCAGACGCTACTGAACACGCCTAATTAGCTAATAATCAGTAATTAATAATCAATCAACTGAAAAGCAAAGTTGTTAACTTATTTTTGTCAGACTACTTATACTATGAGAAGGTAACATTATTTAACCAAAATCTTAATCACATACTATGATCAAAGCTGTAATCATTGATGATGAGTCCGCAGGTATCAATAACCTCAAAAATTTATTAACCAATAATTGCAAAAATGTAGACATTATTGGTACTGCAGAAAGCATTGCTACTGGAGTAAAATTACTGAATGATGCAGCGATAAAGCCAGATGTAGCCTTCCTAGATATCAACCTTCCTGACGGCTTGGTTTTCCAATTGATAGAACAATTACATGACGTTAATTTTGAAATCATCTTTGTCACTGCATATGATGATTTTGCGATAAGAGCATGCCAATACTCTAGCATTGGATACGTTACAAAACCCATTGATCCAGATGAATTGGTAAAGGCGGTGGAGCGGATTCCTCATGGCAAAAAGTGGCAAACCAGAGAGCGAATTGATGTTTTCAAAAGTCATTACAATCCCAATCCTTTCAAGAAAATTGGAATTTCTTCTATGAAGGAAGTACAATTTGTTCCGATTGATGAGATTGTCCGATTAGAAGCGGATGATAATATGACGCACTTCTGGTTAAAAGACGGTAGAAGATTAACCGCAGCTAAGACCTTACGGCATTTTGATGATTTATTAACTCCCTTTAATTTCTTTAAAGTACACCAAAGTCACTTGGTCAATCTCAACTACATCAAGACCTATGTTAGAAATGATGGGGGATATCTGTTGATGGATGATGGTAAAAAAGTAGATATTTCTAGACGACGTAGGCCCTTCTTCTTAGAAAGACTAAGACAATTGCAAGATAATTTTGTTCTTTAAATAAACGCAAAGACAGAAAGAGGCAAAACATTACAATACTTTGCGTCTTTCTGTCTTTGCGTTTAAACTACCTGTTCTTCTCTATTTTCTCCAAATAACTACTGTTTCTGTCAGATTCCAACAGAAAAATTCTTATCTCTTCCTACCTATTCTAATTCGTTTTTAAGAGTTTTACATACTGGATGCTATTGGTACTGGATACTGGATGCTTTTGGTACTAGTGCTACGTTTCATAAGTTTCGATCACTAATTATTGGTCTGCCTCCTAAGAACCCCTATTTGCGAGACGCCGAAGGCGGCGAGCAATTACTAATCAAAATTTTTGAAATGCAGCACTAGATGCTGGTAGTGTGCAATAGCTACAATAGTATCCAGCATCTACAGCATCCAGTATCAACAGCATCAATTCAAATTTACCTGACCCTTAACAGCAATAAAGATGAAAGAAATCGTATTTCTAGTAGTTACTTGTCTAGCAAGCCTACCTAGTGCAGCGCAGTATTTCCAAGCAAGCGTTAATGAAAAATTGGAATATACTGTACACCCGATACAATACCCCAGTGTAGCAACACCTAGACAACAGACAGACGAGCTACAGCAAGTTGTTGGCTTTCCTCAGGCATTTCCAGTCAGTTCCAATACCAAAAATTTTAGAAATGTAACGTTAGAAGATATAGATTTTGACGGCATCCCTGAAATTATATTTGCAGCGAAAGATAAATTAATCGCCTATAGTAAAGGAAAGCTATTGTGGGAAAAATCCTTAAAAGGATATGGTATTTATCCACCTTCCGTTGCTGATCTTAATCAAGATGGAAAGTTGGAAATTGTTCAAGCTACGGGAGGACCTGGTCAACCAGGGCATATTTATTTAATGGATGCGCAAGGAAATGATTGGGAAGGTTGGCCTCTAAATTATGAAGACCATTGGATATTAACCGCTCCTACCCTATCGGATTTAGATGAGGATGGCAATAAAGAAATTATTTTTTTAGAGCGCATTAATAGCATGGTAGGTCAAATTCATGCCGTTCGCTTAGATGGCAGTTTATTTAATAATAATTGGCCCATACCTGTTCCAGGCACACCTGCCGTTACCCCCTCCGTAGGCGATATAGACAATGATGGAGAAAAAGAAATTATCGCCTATACCACCTCTACCATGTACCAATTTGATTTGGAAGGAGAACTGGAACCAGGATGGCCTGTGGAGAATACAGATACGAGATTTAGCTTCCAAGCTCCCTTACTAAGAGATTTAGACGGAGATGGAGATTTGGAAATTATTGGGGCTACGCACGGAGATCTTCCAGAGTATTACATCTTACAACACGATGGAACGCCTTATAAAAATTGGCCCCAATTTGTACCACAAATGTCTTGGACTTTTAGCTCTCCCTCTATCGTCGAACATCAGGGAGAAACGATTATTTTAATGTCCAGACCGCATTCTGTTACAGCAGATGGCGTATGCATCAATAAAGACATGCTCTACGCTTGGAATGAGGCAGGAGAGATGGTGGAAGGGTTTCCTATTGAAAAAATTGGAGGATTGGAATCAGGCATTATTACCGTAGCAGATATAGATGAAACGGTTGACAACGAACTCATTTTTGGTAGTAATACCATAGATGATGCAGGCAATGGATTTATCCATGCCTATAAGATGGATGGCTCGGGAGAAATAAAGGGATTTCCACTAAGACCCAGAGGATGGACCTTATCTAATGGAGCAGCATTGGGGGATGTAACAGGTGATGGTAATTTAAATCTTGTTGCCTTGTCCTATACCTTAAACTTTGGAACAGCAGAGGATTCGCTCTATTTAAATGTCTATGATTTGGAAATAAATCACTTGTCAGATAATATTGTTTGGAACACCTTTAAGGGCAGTAATACTAGAGAAGGCGTACTACCGGAAGAAACAGCTATTACATCAGTCAAACCAATAGTTAATCCAAATATCAACGTAGAAATATATCCTAATCCGTTTGCTAAGAAATCCCAAATTCAACTCAATCTAAGCAGATCAGAATTTCTCACAGGCGAGCTATTTCACGCAACTACTGGTCAACATCAAGCAACCATTTTTTCAGGGAATTTTCCTACTGGACAATCAATAATTCTACTAGAAGGGATCGCCAAAGGCTTTTATATATTAAGAGTGACCAACAATAAAAAACAATATATTAACTACAAAATTTCGGTTTTAAATAACTAACTTAATGTAGTTTTAGAATTAAAAATAGTGGCTATTAAGCAATAAATTGCTGGTTTTCAGATTTTTACTGATCCTTTTAGATTTTCCTTAATATAACTTAACTAAATTTAACTAAACCAACAATTTATAGGGAGTGACTCCACTTTAATACCAGCGTCAAAAAAGCGTTATTAATTAGAAAGGAATCAACTTCTCATAAGATTTGGTTTTTTGGGGTTTTTTAGCTCTTTCAAGTATCACTTGGAAGGGCTTTTTTTTATTTCAATCACTAGATGCTGGCGGTACTGGATGCTGGTAGTCTGGTACAATAGCAACATAGTATCCAACATCTAGCATTCGTTTTTACAGAAATATATTATATTCACTCACTCACTAAATTTCCGCTCCGCTTCTTTCAAATAAGCTTTCCTACCATAAGGGCCACAAATAGGGCATGTAAAGGGATTATGCCCTCTAGCTGGACAATATTCTCTTCCAAAAAAAATAATTTGTAAATGCAGCTTATTCCATTGATTTTCGGGGAATAGCTTTTTCAAATCTACCTCTGTTTTAGTCACGTTTTTTCCAGTACTCAAGCCCCATCTCCAAGCCAAGCGGTGAATGTGCGTATCCACAGGAAAAGCAGGTACGCCAAACGCTTGCGACATAACCACTGATGCCGTTTTATGACCCACCCCTGGCAATGCTTCTAAGTCCTCAAAAGAAGCAGGCACCTCCCCTTGATGCTGGTCGATCAGAATTTGGGAAAGCCCATGAATAGCCTTTGATTTTCTAGGTGACAGCCCACATGGGCGAATAATGCTTTTAATGGTCTCCACTTCCAAACGAACCATTTTCTGAGGGGTATTTGCTTTTGCAAATAAAGAAGGCGTCACCTTATTTACCCGTTCGTCGGTACATTGGGCAGATAATAAAACGGCTATCAACAGCGTGTAAGGATCTTGGTGGGTGAGCGGTATGGGAGTGGTAGGATACAATTGTTCAAGTAGCTCTGCAATAACAATCGCTTTTTCTTTCTTGGTTAATTTATTTCTCATAGAGCAGGAATGCTTAGGGTAATGCCTTCTCGTAAAAGGGTTCTTTAGAGGCAGGTCTTTCAAAAAGTGGCGTTGAAAAAGCCATTTTTTGAAAGACCTGCCTCTAAAATCCCTATTTGTGCCGAGTTGGCTTACCAGGGTGACCGAGAATGTATTTGGTGGCATGTAAGAGGGTCACTTTGAGTGTAATGTCGTCAACTTAAGGAACAGATCGTCGAAGTTTATAACTTCGATGCTATATGATTGTCAGATAATCATAAGGAATCGCAGTTACAAACTGCGACTATCCA
>CALJIQ010000241.1 GCA_937973995.1 uncultured Saprospiraceae bacterium | reverse complement strand
GTAAAATTATGAAAGTGAACTAATTGTTTATTTGTGTAACTGTTTATTCGTTTACAAGCTATACTTAGATAAACAGTTCAACAAATAAACAATTAAACAGTATTGTAAAATCACTTTTTTATCCCGTTCCAAGTATAGATTACTTTGAAGAATGGAGAATGAAGAATTGAGAATTACAAACATTACGTAAATTCTCAATTCTCAATTTTTCATTCTCAATTCTCAATTCTCAAAAAACAAGATTACCAAAACGGAATTTACGTCCTCGCTCTCCATAAATCAACATTTCATCCCGACCGATTTGTTTGCAGACTTTAGGGCGAGTGGTGATAGAAGCGTCGGTTTCAGTAAATAAAGGGTGGAAAGCTACCTCCCCATCTTTGCTGACCTCTGCTAAGGTAATGACCGAATTTCGACCCGTATAAGTGTACCACTTATCCGCTTTTTTCTTCGGTTCGTAATTTTTGAAATTATCATTGAAGACAAAGTAAAACTTGTCTTTTACAATAGACATGGCATAGGAAGAATGATAGCCCCCATCATTACGAGTGATTTGTTGTTTGGGGATGCGAGCGGTCCATTCAATTTCTCCATTGGGTTCGATATTGACGACGATGATGTCATTATAGTGATATTCAAAGTCATCATTAAACCGATTGTACGGATCCGCATAAGGATTGAACCGATTCCTAAAGCCATATCCATACCCATAAGGACTATAGCCATAGTAGTCGTTATTAGCTCTTCTTTGAACATAATACTGTTCTGCTACCAATACGGCACCACCATCACTTCTCAAAATGAGATCATCTAATGCGTAGCGGTATAATTCTGGAACGCCCCTTTTATTTGCATTCTTCTTGGCTTTATTGTATTCGTTCTCACTCATAAATTCGGTCAAAAATTCAAAATCGAATGCCTTTAAATTCTTGTTGTAGATCTCCTTAGTAGAAGGATCTAATCTAAAGAAATAGGTTCCTTTGACACTGTACGTCCCCTTATCTGAATAAAAACCCGAAAAGATTAAATCCCCATTTTTAGCCACTCGAAAGGTAAGGTCGGTGATAAATTTATTGTTGAGGTTGATTTTATACTCCTCCACAGATTCACCCCCATCTCGATAAGCCAAAATGACATATTGATAATTGGCTTTGCCACCTCTTCGTACACGCACCTTGTCTTCATAGATGACCCCTAGCATATAGACGTTCCCCTCATTATCCACTTTGTATTCTTCTACGGCAAATTTTTCATCATTGAAAGGCAATTGTACTTCCTTATTCCATAACGGATTTAATTGATTATCAAATACTTGTAAGGAAAATCGTTCTGGTTGTCGCTTCTTTTTGGGCAACATAGAGTAGATCAATATCTTAGACGTGTCCTTCGATAAGTCATGCCTAAAGCCCCCTTCTTGGTATAGGTTTTTGGTGGGTACTTCTGCCAGTTTAACCAGCTTTTGGCTAGGTCGAAGCGATTTTAAGTTGACCCCTTGGGCAAATAGGTAATTCCGCTTTTTTGCCTGATTATTAAAAGAAGTAAGAAAATACATATTGCTGCCCGCCATGATCACATTTTCAAAATCTCTTGTCTTCTTTTTAAATTTTAAATCTAGTTCCGCAGACTTCTTGAGCTTCATTTGGGCTTTATCATAGTATTCCACTAGGATATTAGGATTGTCCCGCTTGGACCCAAGGCCTTGTATGCGCAGCGCATAAAAGCCATCCTGATCGGAATGGATGATATTCGATAAAAAACTATTATTGGGTTCTTGGTATTCTGAACTCCAGTTGATATTGGCATCGTTGGTGAGTTGTTGCCCAAAAAGCGCACAACTACAACAGAATGAGAGGAGTAGGAAACTATAAAAAGGTAGCTTTTTCATGATTATTTATCTATAAGTGAAGATTACAAAGGTTTCAAACGCTCTTTAAATAATGAACTCCCCCCAACCCCCTCTTAAAAGAGGGGGAACCGCTGTTTGCAATGTACTTTCCATAGGAGTTAGTACCTACCATACAAACGCTTGAAAACGAGTTTATACTTAACGGAAAGTTTTAAAATATTCTTAAAAGTAGTGATTTGGAGAGATTAAGAGAAAGGATATTGAAGGATATTATGGGTAGTGATAGGTAAGCAGGATTCTAGATGTTGGATGCTATGGTACCAAACTACCAGCATCCAGAAACAATAGCATCCAGAACAGCATCCAGTATCTTTTATTAATTAGCCAATAAAGCGATGATTCCCACGACAAAACAATAGCCAGCAAACCAAGATAACTGACTCTTTTTGACCAATTGGATCATCCAAATACAAGCTAATAAGCCTGTGAAAAAAGCTGCTAAAAAGCCCGCTAAGAGCGGAATCGCCAGTTCTTCAGACAAAACGAATTTTCCATCTAGTACATCTTTTGCTATTTTTCCAAAAATTAGCGGAACGACCATCAAGAAAGAAAAGCGAGCCGCTTTAGAGCGATCTATACCTAGTAATACAGAAGTAGCAATAGTCGCACCTGATCGAGAAATCCCAGGTAGAATAGCTACGGCTTGGGCAAGACCTATAATCAAAGCATTGGGAAAGCTAACCGCTTTGTTGGTGTTTTTAGCCCGATCGGCTAAAAATAGTAGGAAGCCTGTCACCAATAACATAGCACCGACTAATTTTAGCTGCCCTTCAAATAGCACTTCCAATAGGTCATCAAAGAATAAGCCTACTATGGCGGCTGGAATCATGGATAATAAAATCTTACAAGAAAATGCCAATTCCTCATTCCATTTAAATTGAAATAAGCCCTTTATAATATCGGCAATATCTTTCCGAAAAACCAACATGGTACTCAGCGCAGTGGCTGCATGTAGGACTACACTTAATAATTGCTCATTTTCTTTAAGGCTGTCCATTCCTAGTAAGGCTTGCCCGATTTCTATATGTCCACTACTGCTAACAGGTAAAAACTCTGTTAGGCCTTGGATGATTCCTAATATGATGGCGTCTAATATATTCATTTGCTGTGATTGAATAGGTATTGTGGTTTTATGGTTTTATGGTAGTATGGTTGAATAGGGAGTATAGGGTTGAAATCCGATAAACTTTCATTTTAGTTTAGAGTTTTGACAACTTCACTTTTTTTGCGAGACGGCGCAAGCCAACGAGGCACAAATAAACTCAAATGAGTTTTGTCAAAACTCCAAGTTTTAGTAAACCTCACCACAATACCACAAAACCAAAATACCTTAACACCTAGACAGTATGCTTATAAAAAAATGGAGGGTTTACTGTTGAGTAAACCCTCCATTTTTATTCCAAGTTTTACATTTTCAAGTTCTGAAAACCTACTTTTTAAAAATAGCAAAAATTTCAACGATTAATCCAGCTAGGATTAGGAAAGGGGCTAATACCGTTCTACGGAAACCATAAATGATGCTTTCATCCCAAACATCAGGACTTGGCATTCCTCCACCCGACATAAGTATCAGTCCAAGCGTAATCAAGCCTAGTCCAATGCCCATCAATATATAGTTCTGCTTGCCAAACAATAAAGGTTCATTAGCAATAGTACTAGTTGAGGCAGTCTTTCTAGACCTAGTTGGTGCAAGTTTTCTTTTATTGGGTTTCTCCGTAGTAACCTCTTGTTTGGAAGTAGTCACCACTAATTTTTTCTTGGGTGTCCCTTTTTTATTGGACTTTATTTTAGATTTGGCCTTACTCATTTTTTATTGGTGTTATGGTATGGTGGTTTTATGGTATGATAG
>CALJIQ010000240.1 GCA_937973995.1 uncultured Saprospiraceae bacterium | reverse complement strand
TTTTATACTGCGAACGGGGTAAAATTATGAAAGTGAACTAATTGTTTATTTGTGTAACTGTTTATTCGTTTACAAGCTATACTTAGATAAACAGTTCAACAAATAAACAATTAAACAGTATTGTAAAATCACTTTTTTATCACGTGCCAAGTATAGTTTATATGATGAGACTGTCACAACCGATAACATCTAATCTATTCACTCCAAAATAAACTGATTAGTTATTCCATAGTATCCAAATTATTCGACTGTCTTTCCAAGTAAAGCTCATATCGTTCTTCAATAGCCTCCAAAGAAGGTAACTGTATCCCATAATCCTCCACAATATACGAAGCTGCCGCATGTGCATAAGCCATTGCCAATTCCACCTCTTTATATTGGTAATATTTTACCAAAAAAGAAGAAGCGAAAATATCACCCGCACCCGTTGGGTCAACTTCTTTAGTTGGAAAGGCAGGATATACTGTTGTCGTCCCATCTTTATATAGCACCGCCCCTTCTTTTCCGTTCGTCACGATCAATAGCGTGACTAGTTCTGCAATTCTTGGAATAAATGCTTCATACCCCGCAATATCGTCTTCACTCATAAACACCACATCCATATATTGAAGCAATTCCCAATCCATTGCTTTTGGGGTTATTTTGCCAGTATCATCCCATTGTCGCAACCAGCCTTGAATCGTAGCCCCTACTAAAGCATGTGGAAATTGCTGTAAGAAGGTAATATCCACTTCATCGGCAATTAAACAAAATTTTATGACTGGAATTTTTTGCCACTTCATCGGTAAATCGGTAGGTAATAAGGTTTTGGAACGACTATGGATATACTGTTGGCGAGTATCTCCCGAATAGATATTTTCAAAAATCGTAGTAGTGGGAGCTACCACATTATGAATATCGATACTATGTTTTTCAAAAAGCTCATAAAATTTAAAATCTGGTCCTACACTGGTCAGGACGGCTGTGTTAAGCCCTAAATGACTAGCCATAATGCTGGAATAAGACGCTGTTCCTCCTAATATATACTTCCCCTCCTGTAAATCGTGGCATAGAAATCCAATGCATAGAAGATCAGGCAATGATTCGTTTTGCTTTTTATTAGACATCAGGACTTTTATTATAGAGTTTATTCTAAAAAGTAAAAATGAACACAGCAATGCAGAGGCGCAGCGTTTTTTGATGTATAAAATTTTAATTCTTAATTTTTTATACATCACACTATGTGATCTATGTACCCATGTAGTGATCCAATTATTCTTTCCCCCTCCCCTCGCAAAAGGAAACTGGCTTCGCCTCACTAGGAAAAGAGAAAAATAAACGTAAATTTAAAGTTTAGTTACAACTAAAGAATAACTCCGCCAAAGGGTTTCATAATTATTTCCTGCCCCTCTTAACTTAACAATTGTATGTCCTACGAGAAATTAAAGACAAAATTAGTTAACCAGTATCCCGCAATAGAAGACTTAGCACAAAAGGCGAAAAAACGCATTCCCAAAGTAGCTTGGGAATATCTTGCCGCAGGTACGGGAGACGAAGATTTGATAGACCGAAATAGAGCTGCTTTACAAAAAATCACTTTTTTGCCGAAATTTTGTAAAGGCAGGTTGGAGGCTTCTATAGATACGACCCTATTTGGCAGAAAATATGCCGCCCCTATTGGAATGGCACCGGTAGGATTAACGGGTTTAATGTGGCCTCGCGTGGAGCACTATTTAGCAGCAACTGCCAATCGCTTAAAAATACCCTACACACTAAGTACCGTAGCTACGGAAACGCCAGAAACAGTCGGCGAGCATATCGGAGATATGGGTTGGTTTCAATTATATCCGCCAAAAGACCTAGATATTCGCAACTCGCTACTCCAACGAACAAAAGATGCAGGGTTTCATACGTTAGTAGTAACCGCTGATGTACCAATGGCAAGTCGAAGAGAACGAACCAAACGGGCGGGTCTGAAAATGCCGCCTAGCATTACGCCCAAAATGATTTGGGAAGGAATCACCCATCCTACGTGGAGTATCAATACCCTGATAAATGGCATCCCTAGACTAAGAGGAATCGAGCATTATACCAATAATAATGACATGAAATTTGTCAGTGGTTTTGTGGGTAATCGATTAGGCGGCACCTTGGACTGGGATTATTGCAAAGAACTGAAAGAGGCATGGGATGGACCAGTGATATTAAAAGGTATTTTACATCCTGAGGACGCTGCCAAGGCAGTTGAAATTGGCTTAGATGGGATTGGTGTCTCTAATCATGGAGGGCGGCAATTTAATGGCGCACCTGCGGCGATTGAAGCGCTTCCAGCTATTGCTAAAGCGGTAGGCGGAAAAGTGCCAATTATTTTCGATAGCGGTATTCGGACAGGCTTAGATGTCATGCGGGCTTTATATCTTGGGGCAGATTTTGTGCTATGTGGTCGAGCTTTTGTTTATGGCGTTTCGGCTATTGGAAAATATGGCGGCGATCATGCTGCCACGATTTTAATGGATGATTTGAAAAATAATATGGTGCAAGTGGGTGCTGCTAATTTAGCGGAGCTTCGGGAAGCGGATTTGGCTAATACTTGATATGAGGTAGATGAGCGATATGATGTGCAGTTGGTGATAGAAAATTTGAGTAAGAAAAGTAGGTAAGTATCTTGAAATAAATGTCCGTTTTTACTCGACGGCTAATCGCCGTCTCGTAAAAAGGTTCTTTAGAGGCAGGTCTATGTTGCCTATTTACGGGGTCACTTATTAGTGCCCCCGTAAATTTAGTCTTTGAAAACCAAAAAATTAAGTAACGGGGGCACTTCAAAGTGACCCCGTTACAAACTCCCAAAGGCATTCTCGGTCAGCCTAGCAAGCCAACGAGGCACAAAGCAAAAATGTACATTTATTAAATTCTTATAACTTCAGAAAGTTATTTTCTCGACCATTTCTAATCCGAGTAAGGAAATAGGCGTTTCCGAAACTCGCAACTCGTTCACTCGCTATGAATGAATCCCTCATCAACGAATTACAACGGAAACTAGGTCCAAAAAAGATATTACTGGGAGGAGACATCGCCCACCGTTATGAACATATATGGACGATGGACCAACCGCTGCAAGCAATGGCGGTGGTTTTGCCTTCTACTACCGAAGAAGTTTCCCTCATTTTAAAAACTTGCCACGCGCACCGCCAACCAGTTATCTTACATGGCGGATTGACAGGTTTGGTGGGAGGAACAGTTACCAGTAAAAAAGAAGTAGTGATTTCAATGGAAAAATTGAATCAGATAGAGGAAGTAGATGAAGGTAGCCGAACGATGACCGTCCAAGCGGGTGTTATATTGGAACACATACAACTGGCGGCAAAAGAAAAAGAGTTGTTATTTCCATTAAATTTTGGCGCAAAGGGCACGGCCCAAATTGGCGGTGCGATTTCTACAAATGCAGGAGGGTTGCGAGTTTTACGTTTTGGAATGACTAGAAATTTAATCCTAGGTTTAGAAGTAGTCTTAGCTGATGGCACCATCATTTCTTCTTTAAAAAAAATAATAAAGGATAATTCCGCCTATGATCTAAAACAATTATTTATTGGTTCGGAAGGCACCTTAGGGATCGTCACCAAGGCAGTATTAAAATTAGTGGAAGCGCCAAAGAGTAGAAATAGTGCTTGGCTCGGAGTCACCTCTTACGAAAAAGTAATCCAGTTATTAAAGTATTTAGATCGCAGCTTTGCAGGCACGATGAGTGCCTTTGAGTTGGTTTGGAAAAATTCCTTTATTACCTTAACCACCCCACCCGCTAGCGTCAAGACGCCCCTACCCTACGACTATCCTTATTATGTGTTGACAGAAACTTTAGGAAGTGATCCCGAAAAAGATATAGCCGTCTTTCAGCAGGTTTTAGAAAGTGCTTTGGAGCAACAATTAATAGAAAATGCAGCCATCGCTTTTACCCAATCCGATCATGATTGGTTTTGGAAAATCCGAGAAGATGTAAAGCTCCTAATGCAAGATTGTGGGATCGATCAGCAATTTGATGTTAGTTTACCCATACCTGCTATTGGGGAATATATAGCTACGGCAAGAACTGATTTATTGAAAATACCTGGTGTCCATGTGGTACATAATTTAGGTCATGTAGCAGATGGTAATATGCATTTTGCCGTCGGTAAAACCAATCGCAGCAAAGCTTTAACGCAGCAAATAAACGAAGTCATTTATCAACCCCTACAAGCATTGGGTGGTTCTATATCGGCAGAACATGGCATTGGGGAAGATAAAAAAGCCTATCTTCCACTATCTAGAAATCCAGCCGAAATTGCTTTAATGCAGTTACTTAAAAAGAGTCTTGATCCGGAGGGGATTTTGAATCGAGGGAAGGTAATTTGATGGGTAATTTATAGTAATGGTTATCCCAACGGATAGGAAGACTCATCGGATGGCGACAGCCACCCGATGAGTAAGCCAACAGTTTTTTGTAATTCTTCAAAATTGCTCACTGTGCGCAAATAATCCCTATACAAGGACACAGATTCCAATGAGACTATGGCGAGGAATCTAATCTTTCGATTCAATAGTTACCGTAAATAAATTATCAAAGGTAGGGTACACTTCATTATTATACCAAGTTTGACCTTTTTGATAAACATTATTCGGTTCAAGTCCTGCTGCTTGAATCAATCTTTCCGCCTGTGGATCTTTTTGGATGTACCAAGTATAAGTAGCATCTTTTTCAACTGTAAAAGGCGTCGCTAAATCAATTGCTACTATCGCTCCATTGCCAGGGATAGAAATGGCTTGCGTATAATCTGCTGCTACCTCCGTAGCGCTAATTCCATTGCCCACTCCTTTCTCTAAATATAAAGTAGCCGTTGGTTGTACACTTGAACTATCGGTCACTTTAAAAGTAAGCGTCGTTAATTGTCCTGACTGGCAAGCTATAAAGGTAGAGCCACCAAAATCGGTACTATTAGGCAAGTAGAGTTTAGCACTTTCCTCCTCTAAGGATTGAATGGTACAATCTTGAGAAAAAGAAATAAACGGACAAATACCTAATAAAAGAAAAGTGAAAACCTTGGCTAAAAGGTGCAATAGGGAGGTTGAGCGTACCATCTTAAAAACTGTTTGTTCATGAATCATAATATATATTTTTATTGGTGATTTTTTGTCAAAATGACAAACTTGTTAAGAAATCTAATTTTAAAAATCAATAGTCTGTGGTTATGGGGAAAGAAGAAATACCAACGAATAGAAAAGCAATTTTTCAAGGAACTATGTAGTCTGACAAAAATAAGTTAACAACTTTGCTTTTCAGTTGATTGATTATTAATTACTGATTATTAGCTAATTAGGCGTGTTCAGTAGCGTCTGGAAAATAATTAATAATCAATAATTAATAATGTCACACTACTTATCTCTAACTAAAGTCCTCTAATTTTTTTAAAGAGTAAATAGCTTTAATAATTTCCTTTCTTCTTTCTATAGAAGGTTTTACATAGTACTTTCTCCGTCTCAATTCTTTCAATAGTCGAGTATCTCGATGCTTTCGTTTGTAACGTCTAAGCATCCGATCAATTCTTTCGTTTTCTTTTCGATTAATTATTAGCATAAATTTTTTACGGTTAGGTGGTTGGACAAAAGTAATTTCACTTTCAAGTTTTTTAGAGTTTTGACAACTTCACTTTTTTTGCTCGACGGCTAGTCGCCGTCTCGCAAGAGGGTTCTTTTGAGGCACAAATAAACTCAAATGAGTTTTGTCAAAACTCCAACAATTTTATTGATTACTAATTATTAGCTGATTAAGCGTATTTATCAGGTTTGTAGAATAATTAATAATCAGTAATTAATAAAGTCCTTCCACTTAGTTAAGCGGTGGTTATTTGTTGTCGTTTAGCATGTTGACGCATCATCCGTAAGGCTTTCACTTTTAGTTGTCGAATACGTTCCCTGCTTCTACCCAATTGATTACTGATCTCCTCTAACGTCATGGGTGTATACCCTTCTAAACCAAAATGTAATTTAATGACAAGGGCATATCTTTCTGGAAGGGTTTTGAGCAACTGTTTGGTTTGTATCAATTGAGATTCGACTACTACTAAATTATAGTCTGGTAAGAGCATGCTTTTATCTTGCAATAGACCTCCTAAGTGCAAATCTTCTTCTCCTTTAATGGGGGCATCTAAAGATCGACAGTGATGAACTTCTTCTACACAAAGTTTGATATGCTGATAGGATAAATCTAAAGAACTTGCTAATTCTTCAATAGAAGCATCCCTTTCATGTTTTTGAAGAAATTGTTCTTTGGCAGTTGCTATTTTTGATAAATTGGATGACAAGTTATTGGGTATTCTTATTTTTCTAGACTTTTCTTTTATAGCCATTAAAATGTTTTGTCGTATCCACCAAACAGCATAGGAAATAAATTTGAATCCTTTTGTTTCATCAAACCGATGAGCAGCTTTTAGTAAGCCTATGTTCCCTTCATTGATTAAATCTCCCAACCATAAACTGTTTGGCGTATAGTGGTACTGTTTGGCAACGGAAACTACAAATCTTAGATTATGCTGAATGATTTTATTCAAAGCAATTTTATCACCTCCTTTATATTCCTGAAATAAAATGAATTCTTCCTTTGGGGTCAGTACAGAATATTTACCAATATCCGTAAGATATTTATCTAAGGACTTCTCCTCCCGCCTGGTTATCGTATTAGTAATAGTTAGTGAGCGCATGCTTATTGAATTCTTTTTAAAACATTGAAGGAAAAAAAGTAGGAGACCATTCTGAAGGATAAAAAATCTGCTGATACTAACGAAATGTGTACCTATCATCCAAATAGGATAGGTACGTAAAAATGTTACAATTAGAAGATCTGCAACTAAATTAAACCTTACCTTTCTCAATAATGGTATCTTCAAAAGCTTGGCCATTCCATTTGCCAAGCCAAATTACTTCTAGTCCTTTATCAAGATAATGCTGATAAGCCACCTTGGCGGATGCTTTTGTGGAACGAGAAATTTTAGTGGAACTTGTAGGGGTTTTTACATTCAAGTAATAATTCTCAAAATAGTTTGCGGCTTGGAGGGAAACAGTTAAATTCTTTGACATAAATATTTTTTAGATGTTTAGAATTTGGACTTTTGACATTCTCACTCGACTGCTAATCGCAGTCTCGTTTTAGGGGCCTTTGGAGGCAGACCGAGAATGATTCCGTCTGTAATCATTATGCAAGATGTTGCTCAATGCTTTTTCACCTTTTTAGCTTGGTATCCTTTTTCATTTGTCATTAATTGAAACTCCACCATACTTCCTGCTTTCAAATGTTCTTGTACATCTGAAATATGAACAAATATTCTTCCTTTAATAGTTTTCGTTTCTATCAATCCATACCCTACTTTTTTATTGAAAAATTTGAGTTTACCTGTCATCAGTTGTAGCGTAGGAGGAACGGATGTGTTCGCATTTGAAGCTACAACTTGCTTACTAGACAAAAGGGATTGGAAAAAGTGTAATAACTTCATCAGGATGTTATTTAAGATGGAATGGTCGTTCCATCTACTTTGTAAGTAGAATACGAATTAGAATATTT
Source organism: uncultured Saprospiraceae bacterium (assembly GCA_937973995.1). Classification (GTDB taxonomy): domain Bacteria; phylum Bacteroidota; class Bacteroidia; order Chitinophagales; family Saprospiraceae; genus JAFMDF01. The sequence continues at coordinate 8,084 of CALJIQ010000240.1, read as the reverse complement.
CTTCTCAGTAGGAACAGCTAGTCAATTTTGGCAGATAGGGACACATTCTGGAGATTATCCAAAAAATAAAAAATGGTGAATGGAGAGCTAAATAGTGTTATGGATGGAATGGCGTTTTATCAATTACAACCACCTTCTGTTTGCCTTCAAAGGAAGGAACAAAGAAGTGTCGCCAATAGCGATAAATTTGAGGTATTCCGATATCTATATCCTTATGGGAAGGGGAAGAAAAAATTAAAGATAGAGCTGTTTTGGAAAGTAGGGTAAGTTTTTTATTGTTAATCATGAATGACATAGATACGTAAATTATTTGTTGAATCCAAGTTTTATTGGGCTTTTCGCAGAAAATAGATTAAGACGAATAATCTTTTAATTTTGCAGTGATGATTTATGTGGTTAATAGGTTTGTTCATAAACAAGACTAATATGGTGTAATTTTTTCAGGAACAGACTTTGAACCGTCACTAAAAGAGTTTTACTTTGAAAATAGCCATCATTTCTGACATACACGAAAATTTTCACAACCTCATTCTTGCTTTACAAGACATGGAAAGGCAGGGTATTGACCAAATTATCTGTTTAGGGGATTTAATGAATAGTGGAGTTGCCAAACTCTTAGGGGCGCAAGACCTACCTGTCTATATGATTTGGGGTAATAATGATGGAGAGAAAGTAGAGATCACCTTAGCCTCAAAAAAAGAAGGTAGCAGTTTAACCGTTAGTGCAAATGTCTATGATTTTTTAGAATTTGAAGGACGGAAAATATTTATTTCTCATTATGATGATTTAGCTCAACCTATGGCTAAATCAGGAGCCTATGATGCCGTTTTCTTCGGACATACCCATATTCAAAGTACCGAAAAAATAGGGAACTGTTGGGTCGTCAATCCTGGTGAATTAGCTGCTAATAAAACAAAAAAAGCCAGTTATGCTATTTATGACACTCCATCCAATACCGTACAAATTGTTTATCTAAAAGAAGCGGTTTCTCTGAAAACACCTTTAATGGAAACCTATTTTAAAGCACATGGACACAAGATGGGATTGCGTTCTAAAAAAGCAATGGAACTAATGGATATTTCTAGTAATATAATACCCTCAACCAGTCCAGTATTTCAACTATTAAAAAAAGCAGCCAATACCGCAAAAGTAGTCGTCTTCTCAGGCTTACCCGGGGTTGGTAAAAGTTTATACATTAATCAATTTCAACAGATAGCAAAAGTCAACTCTAAAGCAGTAACCGTCATCCAATGGGATATTGCTCGAAAGTCATTTGAAACGCCTGAAATTGCTACTCGATATCCAATGGGACCAGGTACCGTACATAATGGAGTGAAATTGAGTGTGGGGAATTGGCTAATGGATACCGTTAAAGAATGGTTGGCAGATAATGCCGCCACTAATGGCTTACTATTAATAGAAGCACCATTGGTCGGACATCGGTTCATAGAATTAGCAAAAATTCAAGAAGATGCTGCTTTAGAGAATTTTCTTAAAAGTTCGGACTTTCAGGTACTCGTTCCTATTCCATCCAAAAAAGTACGGGCAAAAATAGAGGCAGATCGGAAAGCACAAATTGCGGAAGCTGCAACCACTTGGGTGGGCGCAAAACCCTCCGTTATGTTACTGCTTTGGAAAATGATTTGTGGTATCGCTAATGAAATGGGGCAGTATATTTCTATGGAGGGACAACCGCCCTATGATCCAGCCATTTATGAATTTGTTTTTAGAAAAATATTACAACATCGACATTTTATCCCCCTGCACGTGGAGGAGATTTTTTCCATCGATGTATTCGATGAAAAGGACTTACACAATACTGGAAGCTTAGCAGCGGATGAAAAAACCGCCAATCAATATAGTGCCGCAATTGCCGCTCTTTATCCTACCAATGCCGCCTTGAATGAAGTGGTTAATGGTTGGTATTTGACTTAAAATGAAATAGGTGTTATGGCATTGTGGCGTTTTGGTATTTTGGCGGAGTTATCGATATCGAGAATGAAATAAATTTTGTGACTATTCAGCAAATTATACTTTCTAATCTAACATTTTCTTTTGTCTTGCTACAAAAGAAACAAAAAAGCAAGGCAGAATAAATGCTCAACACAAGGCAGGCTCCCGCCCCCACGTATTCTGCCATTGCCAACCCGCCTAGACGTTGACACGAGCTGCTTAAATAAAGCAATTGGATTATGGTCAACATTTAGGAACATGTCCCTGCTTGGTGGCGGCTGATGTCGCAGCATTGGGATATGGGTGATAGCTTTGAGTCGAGCATTTGCTGCGACAAGAATTTTTGTTACTTTTTTTTCGAATGAAAAAAGTAAAGGTATTTTTAGAGAGTATTGTGTGCTGAATAGCTGGGTACTAAAAAATAAAAGCATGCAATTAACAGGAGGTCAAGCAGTAGTAAGAAGTTTAATTAAAGAAGGCGTAGATACCATTTTTGGATTACCAGGCGTTCAGAATGATTGGTTGTATAATGCGCTTTACGATTATCGGGACGAGATTCGAGTGATTCACACGCGCCATGAACAAGGGGCGGGTTATATGGCACTCGGATATCATTTAGCATCGGGTAAAGTTGGGGTTTGTAATATTGTGCCAGGTCCCGGCTTTTTAAATAGTAGTGCTGCGCTGGCAACAGCTTGGGGATTGAATGCTAAAGTGCTTTCCTTAACGGGGCAAATTCCACTAAAGGCGCAAGGAAAAGGACGAGGGGTCTTACACGAAATCCCAGACCAATTAGCGATACAGCGGCAATTAACAAAATGGGCGAATCGGGCAACCTCTCCTTCTGAGGTACCGCAATTACTATCTACTGCTTTTCATCAATTACACAATGGTCGTCCAAGACCTGTTGGAGTGGAAGTCTCTATGGATGTATTGCAAGGGCAGGCAGCAATTGATTTTTCTAATTATCAAAAAGCAGAGACCACCCTACCCTATGTAGCCGACGAACAAATAGACAAAGCACTTGCATTAATTGCGCAAGCTAAAAATCCATTACTATTCGTAAGTAGCGGCGCCATGGAGGCAAGTACAGAAGTGGAAGCTCTAGCAGAATATCTGCAAGCCCCAACCTTTGCCTATCGAACAGGAAAAGGAATTTTATCAAGTCGTCATTATTTGAGTTTTCCCGTTCCTGCTGCCCATGCGCTATGGAAAACGGCAGACCTCATTATAGGCATTGGTAGCCATGTACGGATGCCATTGAGCAAATGGGGCATGGATGAACAGCTTAAATTTATTAGCATTAATATTGATGAAACGGCTCATGATCGTATTGTAGAACCAACATTAAAAATAACAGCAGATTCCAAACAAGCACTGCAACTATTATTAAAAAAAATACCGTCTTATACGCCTCCCGCAGCCTCTAGAAAAACAGAGATGGTTGCTCTTCGAAAAGCTTGGAATGAGCAAACCGCCTATCTAGAACCCCAATCGACTATCTTAAAAATCATTAGAGAATCCCTGCCCGACGAAGGTATTTTGGTGGATGAATTAACACAGGTAGGTTTTGCCAGTAGAATCGTTTACGATGCCTATCTACCTCGCACTTATCTTTGTACTGGTTTTATGGGCACCTTGGGTTGGGGTTTTCAAACGGCATTAGGGGCTAAAGTTGCCAAGCCAGAGGTCCCTGTAATTTCAGTGGTCGGGGATGGTGGATTTATGTTTGGCGTGCAGGAATTGGCAACGGCCGTTCAGCATAAAATTGGGGTAATTATCTTATTATTCAATAACAACCTCTATGGTAATGTCCGAGAGATGCAAGAAAACTTATATGATAATCGGGTGATTGCCACCGATCTACACAACCCAGATTTTGTAAAAATGGCGCATGCTTTTGGTGCCAATGGGGTTAGGGTCAACAATCACGAAGAGATGCGTCAAGCTATTGAAGCTGCCAAAGGAAAGGATATTCCAACTTTAATTGAAGTACCAATTGGGACAGGGTTGCCGAGTACTAATCGTTTTAAAGCTTTGCCTAAGATTCGATAGAGATCTACTTTATAATATGATTTTTCCCCCTAAGTAACGCTAAGGTCTCGCTAAGTTTCGCAAAGGTCAACCTTAGCGTGACTTAGCGAATCCTTGGCGTGACTTAGCGGGAGATAATAAATAGTAGGTTAATCTCATAGCGTAACCAAACTTTAAAAATGAACAAAACGAATAAAAACCTTCTTAAAACGATAGGCCCTGGTTTATTATTCGCCAGCTCTGCTATTGGAACTTCTCATTTAGTGCTATCTACCAGAGCGGGGGCACATCATGGGTTGATTTTTTGTTGGATTATTTTAACCATACTTATTTTAAAATATCCGATTTACGAATTTGGACCTAGGTATGCGATTGCGACTGGGCAAAGTTTAGTTAAAGGATATAAAAAACAAGGTAAGTGGGCCGTGTTTCTTTTTTTAGCGGTTATCTTTTTAAATATGTTTGCGGTTACTGGAGCGATTTCAGCCGTTACTGCTGGCTTATTGAAAACCATGTTTGGAATTGGTTTAAGTATGCCTGTTTTGGTAGGAGTTATTATTACCATCACCGTTGGGCTGTTGTTAATAGGAGGCTATTCCGCATTAGATCATTTTATAAAATTGCTATCGGTCGTTTTATTACTGACTGTTTCGACTGCCTTTATTGCCGTTTTAATAAAAGGCCCGTTGCCGCCCGTTGCTGATTTTCAAACGCCTACCCTATTAGAAGGAGCGGGTTTGGCACTCCTCGTCAGTTTGATCGGTTGGATGCCCGCAGGGATGGAAGCCTCTACGATGAATAGTATTTGGGTCGTTGAAAAAATGCGGTCCACCAATTATAAGCCAACGCTACAAGAAAGCCTTTTTGACTTTAACTTGGGTTATATTTTCACTTTGCTTTTAGCGCTGATGTTTATGACCATCGGGGCATTTACCGTTTACGGAAGTGGTCAATTATTAGAGGGAAATGCTACGCAATTTACTACTCAATTATTGAGCATCTTTACTGTGAATTTGGGCAGCTGGTCGTATTGGGTGATTGCGATGGCAGCATTCGGCACTATTTACGGTACTTTAATAACAGTCCTAGATGCCTTTACTCGTAGTTTCGTAAGAGGCGTTTTAGTCTTGGGTAAGGTACCGATCCAAGAAGAAATGAAACAACTCCTACTACAAAGAAATTATAAAATACTATTACCGCTGATTGGCTTGGGTGGTTTTTTACTCTTCTTTTTTTCAGCTACCAGCATGATTAAAATACTAGAATTTGCTACAATTGTTGGTTTTACAACTTCCCCTATTATTGCCTTTTTAAATATCAACGCTATCAAGAGCAAAGACATTCCTGAGGCTTATCGACCTTCTGCTTTGATGATTGGTTTAGCCTATTTGGGTTTGGTAGCGAGTTTGCTTTTTTCTATGTATTATTTATTGACTTTGGTTTAGAAGTACTAGGATTTGAACTACTACAAAATTCACCCAGTCTTTTTACAACCCAATGATGAATTTTGAATGGTTGAATTTTGAATAAAACGAGCCGCAATAGTACGAAAACAATAAGATGTAAGACGACTGCCCATTCAAAATTCAAAATTTTTCATTCAAAATTGAATACTTACACTGAACTCACCTAATCAGACTTAAACTACCTTGTAAGGACTCTATCTTTCCACTATTTAACTCCAATTGGACATTATATAAAAAGACGGCGGGGTCTAGCAATCTACCTCTAGAGCGGCCATCCCATTTTGGCAATATACCTTCTGCGTAATAAACTAAATTTCCCCATCGGTCAATAATTTCTACTTTCAACACTTGTTGAACCGTCGTTTGCTTAGCGAGATAAATTTCAAAAAAATCATTAATCCCATCTCCATTAGGAGAAAATATGGTAGGAATATAGACGGTGGTATTCACACAGGCAGGATCAAATATTGTTGATTGTTCAATAATAATAGAGTCCAATAAAAGACAGTTTTGGGCATCCCGAATTGTGAACTCATACATTCCTGCTGATAGGTTAGTGGGATTAGTTAAATTATTGACGCTAGGCATCCAGTTGATGTCGTAAGGAGCCATTGCTGATAGAATTTCTAGAGTAATGGTACCATCCGCTATATTGGGACAAGATGGAGAAATGGCTTCTACTGCTACCGCAATATTGATGTCATCCACCTGACCCGTTCCGCTTGCCTCGCCCCTACAAGCCGCATCGCTAAATTCTACTAATTGATAAGTACCAGACTCGGAAATAGGTAGGTTGAAATTATCATCAAAAATACTATCAATGGTTAGGGTAATAGTACTATTGATTTGATAAGTAAAGGACCAAGGTGGCGTCCCGTTAAAATTGATGGGAAGGCTTAAGTCATCTAGCCCTTCGCAATAATTTATATCGCCTGATAAGATAGCACTAGGTGGATCTTGAAGCGTAATTTGGATGGAATCCCTTGTTTGGTTATTACAAAAATCTGTAACCGTTAAGGCAAAATTGGTGGGTGCTTGAATACTCGTTTGTAAACTCGTATCCATTGAATTATCGCTCCATCTAAAGTCAAACGGAGGAACTCCACCAATAATTCGCGGTACTAAGGAAAAGGGTTGAGCGACGCAGGCAGAAAGCGAGGAAAAAAGAATGATTGGTGGTTGAGTATCTGCTATATTCAAAGTCGCACTACTCCCCTCTTGACAGCCACAGGTTTGTGGAAATTGTAACCTCAACGTTAAACGTTCTGCATTTTCCATTTCATCATCTAGTAAAGTTGAAATAGGTAAGGACACTGTATCTTGTCCTTCAGGGATCGTAACACTTCTTGGAATACTAGAAAAATCAATCCCTTCCAAAGCAGTAGATACGTCATCAATTTCAAAATCAACCACTAAGGGGTTCAAATTAAAGTTGCCAGCAGGTCGAGTAAAAACAAATTGTCCATCTATACAATTTTCGTAGGCCACCGTGTCCGTTCGATCAGGTACAGCCGCTTTTACTGTTGCCAATTCTCCTAGATCAAAACTTTTAGACCGTAAAAAAACGGCTGAATCTAATTTATCATCTCCTACATCCCCAACCACTAATCGTATATGATACGTCTCACAAGGAATGACGGGGATACGTGCCACCAATGGAACGGTAAACCCATCAAATTCGATGGAGTTAATATGACTCGGATTAAAAACTAAATTACAATTATCTATGTCATCTCGTAATTCATTCTTAATATAAAAGTCCTCATTGCTTGCATGATTAATCGTATTAATAGATACAAATTCTTCCGAGTCTGGTAACCTAGCAACATTAATAGCCCCATCGGCGAAAGGTCCATCAATACCTGGTCCACTGACAAAGAACCCAAATACATCGTTGAAGATAGTGCCTACAAATTCGCAATATTCTTCAGAAGCAAAAATGTATTGAAAAGTAACTTCTCCATCTACAGGAACAAAATCAAACTCTAATACTACTACGTCAAATAAGACATTCGTAGCTATATCAAATAAATCTTTATCCGAAGTAGGTCGATTGAATTGCGTGGTAGTCTCTACTAAATCATTGGGGCCTGATGCGGATCGTACATCTCCGGTCGATAAGATGATACCGTCTGAAAAACCTAAGATGGTTGACCCATTCTCGAATACCCCAAAGCTTTCAGGTGCCCCAAAACTTTCTATATTACTAATATTTTTACAAGTCCCTTTAATAAAAATATCATTGACTAAATTGATCGCATCACTATTCAATTGGGCTTGAAGGGTGTCAACATCGAGTTGAGCCAATACGGGGTAGAGGCTTAATTGAAAAAGTAATAGGAAGAGATATTGGTTTTTCAATATTGGAATATTAGGAATTTTCTCAAGGGTGTTTTGGAGCAAATCAAACGGGAAAAACGATAATAGCCTTATCTACTCGAATGATCAGCAACAATGAATTGCCTTTAAAGACAACAACAAAATACAAATTATACTGAACTCGGGATAAATATCCGATTATCCAATACTGTTTATTTGTTGAATTGTTGAACTGTTTATCCAAGTGTAGCTTGTAAACGTATAAACAGTTAAACAAATAAACGAATTATCCATTTTCGGTAATTTATCCCG
>CALJIQ010000239.1 GCA_937973995.1 uncultured Saprospiraceae bacterium | reverse complement strand
TATGTTTAGCTTACTATATCAAATCAGTTTCATTTTAAGTCTAAGTGGCTTGATTGCCTGGTTTTATTTTCAAGAGAAACCAAAAATGAGTCGCCTGATGAGCACTTTGTTCTTAGGAGGATTTTTAGGGTATCTATTATCTCTAGGAATGGTGGAAGCGACGATAAAGCACAAGTGTTTTGTGCTATTTAGAGATTTGATGGTGATGGGAGTGATTTCCCAGTTTTTTAATTTACTTAGAAATAATTCTATCTTGTTCTTTGCTTTTTTAGCTGGTTTTTATGGGTTATTTGCTACTCAGGGAATCCAGATTTTAGAACAAACTTTTCTTAATCCTACTGCTACTGAGCAAGCCACTAATACTGCGGAAGAATTGCTTGAAAAAAAGGAAAGGCTACTCAGGGGAATTCAATCAACTAATCATCCAAATATACTGCTAGATAGAACAGGAGAACTATTAATAGAAATAAATGAGCAATATAAGATAGCGGATATTAGCACTACTTTAGAAGCGTATCAATTGAAGGTTCATCCAGCTTTCCATCCAATAGACGAGTCCTCCACTACGCTGGATGAGTACTATGTGATAGATGTTCCCAATGAACAAATTAATGATTTAGAAGAGATAAAGAAGGCATTATATAAGACTACAATGGTCAATTGGGTAGAGGAAAATGAGTTGATTCAAGTTAGTCCTTTAGAGACCACGCCCCTTGCTTCTACCAAAAGACAATATGGTTTAAATGATCCTTATATTAGTCAGCTATGGGGCTTTGAAGTTATGAATGTGGATGAACTAAATAATGGCTTGGCGAAGTCTAAAATAAAGCCAAAGAAAAAAGCCCTAATAGCCATTTTAGATACGGGCGTAGATGCCACTCATGAGGACTTAGCTGCCAATTACGTATCCACTAAGAAAAAGTATGATACGGACGATAGAGGACACGGTACGCACTGCGCAGGCATTGCAGCTGCAGTCTCCAATAATGCTGTTGGTATTGCCTCCATGTCTCCAAATAACCAATTCGTAGAAGTGACCAGTATTCAAGTATTAACGGGGTTTGGGTTTGGTTCACAAAAACAAATCATAGATGGGATGATTTTAGCTGCCGATAAAGGGGCAGATGTTATCTCTATGTCTTTAGGAGGATTGGCGAATTCGCTGCGACAAAAGGCGTATGAAGATGCCGTAAAATATTGTAATAAGAAAGGCTCCGTAATAGTAGTAGCAGCTGGTAATTCTAGTAAGGATGCTCGTAACTATACCCCCGCCAATTTGGATGGGGTAATCACGGTTAGTGCAATTGATTCAAAACTAGATAAGGCTATTTTTTCCAACCATGTCACTCATCTTAAAATGGGAGTAGCAGCACCAGGGGTAGCTATCTATTCCACTTTTCCTAATAATGAATATAAAACTTTCAATGGTACTTCCATGGCAACTCCTTATGTGGCTGGCTTGGTAGGTATTTTAAAAAGCATTCAACCTGATTTGACTACCAAGCAGGTGTATGCTATTTTAAATGAAAGTGGTAAGAATACCAATGCTACTAAAGAAACTGGAAAATTAATTCAGCCAGCTAAGGCGATTCAATTAGTGATAGACTAGAAAGCTTATTCACAACATTTGGTTTTATAAGAAAAAGCTGCTAATTTCATTGTTCTAATATTTTTTAAATGACTTTATCCTTTTCAGGAAAAATACCTTCAGAAGTTCCTCCAAAAATTCCAGACTATTTAGTTGCAGAAGAAATAGATGGTATTCCTTTTTATTATAAAGGATATAAGGCTGTTTTGAAAGGTGAAAAAACCTTAGAAGACATTATGGGAAGTAGTGTTCTACAATTCGCTATTATTCAATATATAATAAGATGCTTGGCATTATTTGATCCCGATGAAGAAAGATTTATGCTTGGTACGAATGAGGCGGGATTACATATGGGACATAAAAAAAATGTGGGAAATGACTTAGCTTTATATGATGTAAAGAAAATGACGGCTGATAAGATTATTGGTAAATATGCTTCCATTCCTCCAGAGGTGGTAATAGAAGTAGATATTGATGTGGAGTCTTTAGAAATGAGTCCAATGGATGGTGCTTATCTAAAGACTAAGAGAATGTTAGATTTCGGTGTAAAGAAGGTCATTTGGATATTTACCAGTAGTCGAAAAATTCTAATCGCTTTGCCAGAACAAAATTGGGAAACGATTGATTGGGATAAAGATATAGAGGTTACAGAGGGATTAACCGTTAATATAGCCAGTTACTTGAAGAAAAAAGGCGTACTCTAATCCACTACCAAATAATCATAATGTACCAAGGCTTTTTTCCCTTTCTTTCCTAAATTCTCTTGTGCTTTTTCAATTCCATATTGTGCAATTCCCATTCCTACACTCTTTCCTTGCTCATCCACTATTCTCACAATATCTCCTTTTTTAAAAGTCCCTTCTATTTTAATAATACCGATTGGTAATAAGCTAGTAATTTGATTAGGAGAGAGCAATGCATTCACCGCCCCTTCATTTATGTAAATCAAGCCTTTTTCTTGTACTTCATTAAAAGCCATCCATTTTTTGATATTGGAAGCATTGCCTTTGGGAAGAATTTTAGTGCCAATAAAAATTCCTTTATTTATATCCAAGATAATATTGGGACGTTTTCCATTGGCAATAATAGTGGTGATGCCTAATTTAGAAACCTTCTTGGACATATTAAACTTGGTTGCCATGCCACCTCGCCCAAAAGAAGACTTAGAGGGAAGAATTACTTTTTGAATATTTTTATCATCGGGGTCAATTTCTGTAATGGTCTGACTAGTAGATTCATCAGGATGCCCATCTAAAATTCCATCCACGGTACTGAGAATAATGAGTGCATCTGCATTTATCATTGAGGCAATCAATCCTGCTAATTCATCATTATCCGTAAACATTAACTCACTTACCGAAATCACATCATTCTCATTCACAATAGGAATGACCTTATCTCGAAGTAATGCTTGAAAGCAATTCTTCATATTTAAATAGTGGGACCGATCTCTAAAATCTTCCTTGGTTGCTAGTACTTGTCCGCAGTGAATTTGATAATTACCAAACAAGCTGGTATAGGTGCTCATCAATCGTACTTGCCCAATAGAAGAATACACCTGACGCTGCACAATCTTATTGACCCCTTTTGATAATTTAATGGCGGATTTTCCAGCACCTACCGCCCCT
>CALJIQ010000238.1 GCA_937973995.1 uncultured Saprospiraceae bacterium | reverse complement strand
TGTACTGGTTTTAATTTGGAGGGTTTTATAATGGCTTCTATTTTTTTCATGATTAAAAATTGGTTAGGTTGTTATTCAAATTCGGTATAAGACTCAATACCATATTCCGCTGCATCCAGACCCGCCAATTCATCTTCTCTACTAACTCGAATACCGATTGTCATTTTTAAAATTGTCATTAATAAAAAAGTAGTGGTAAAGGCCATCAAGGCAATGGCTCCCAAACCAATGAATTGGGTAATTAATTGACTGGTTCCACCTCCAGTTAACAATCCGCCTTCCATTGCAAATAATCCCACAGCCAGTGTTCCCCATGCGCCATTAACGCCATGCACCGCTATGGCACCTACTGGATCATCTACGCCCATTTTATCTACTAGTACCACCGCTATGTCCACTAAGACACCTGCTACCAAACCAATTAAAATGGCAGAATAAGGGCTCACTACATTACAGCCTGCAGTAATTCCCACTAAACCAGCTAACACGCCATTTATCACCATAGTAACATCAATGGTTCCATACCTAAACTGGGTGTAAATCATGGTAGCAATACCACCAGCAGCGGAAGCCAAAAAGGTGTTTGTAGCCACTTGACCGATTAATTCCCAATTACCTACCGCGGCAAGGGTAGATCCTGGATTGAAACCAAACCATCCGAACCAAAGGATAAATGCACCAACGGCAGCCAGCGGAATGTTATGACCAGGAATAGCGTTGCTAGATTTATCTTCGTTGTACTTACCGATACGAGGTCCGAGCACAATGGCAGCTGCCAAGGCAGCAAAGCCACCCATGGCATGAACGGCTGCGGATCCTGCAAAGTCATTAAATCCTCTTTGGTATAACCAGCCATCAGCATTCCAAACCCAATTAGCGGCTAGTGGGTAGAGGATGGCACAGAATACGAGTACAAACAGGGCATAAGTCCAAATCTTCATGCGCTCCGCAATAGCACCTGAGACGATGGATACGGCTGCCATAGCAAAGCCCAATTGGATAAACCAAAATAATTTGTTAGAAATAGTAAGACCGAGATCACGATCCGTGATGCCCATATCAAAAGCAAAGTAGCCGTTCGATTGACCATAGGCAATGCCGAAGCCAAAAAGGAAAAAGGCAATACCACCAAACATAATATCTACTAGGACTTTGGCGATAATGCTCATGGCATTTTTAGATCGAATGAAACCTGCTTCTAGAAGGGCGAAGCCCCCTTCCATTTGAAAAATTAGGGCAGCGCATAGGGCTACCCATACGGTGTCGATTGCACTCACATTTTCCGTTACTTGAGTGGCAATCTCCGATACTTGCTGAAGTTGCATAATAGGAGTTTTGAAATTAAGTATCGGTTTTACTTATAGTTAGGCGACCACAAGGTAGGAAATGACTTTTGATTGACAAAGTTTAAACGCACTCATTTTTTGTCAGCCCATTTCTTTAAGAGCAGCAACAAATACATCCAACTCTTTAAGCGTTGTAAAAATATTTGGACAGATTCGACATCCATGCACCCCGGCTCCATCTATTGCCACTGTCCAAATGCGATATTTGTCTAATAACGTTTTAGCTAACACTTTGGGTTTCATTCCTTTGATACCAACATTCGCAATTCCACAAGAACGATGTCGCTCTTTAGGGGTGTTTACTTGTATATGTGGGAGGGATCGTACTTGGTCAGTCCAATAATTTTGAAGGTAGCGCAATCGGGCGGTTTTATTCTCCAAGCCCAATCTTTCTAAATATTCGATGGCATTTCCAATGGCGAGATCAGTGGCTACAGGATGCGTCCCTGTATGGTTCAGTCTTCGGATATCATCAGCAGGCCTGCCATCTCCAAACCTAGGCCAAATCTGGGCTATTTTATTTTTCCGAACATAGAGTACTCCCGATCCAAGAGGCACACTAAGCCATTTGTGTAAACTGGCACCATAATAATCGCAATCCAATGCTTGCACATCAACGGGGATATGCCCTGTGCAATGAGCGCCATCCACCATTACTTCCACTCCCTTACTATGCGCCATATCACAAATTTTTCTAATTGGAAGTATTTGTCCTGTGATATTGACCATGTGGCAAACCATCATTAGCTTTGTTTTGGGGGTAATGGCATTTGCGTATAATTCCACAATTTCAGCATCCGATTTCGGATGATTAGGGAGAGAGATTTTCTTATTGACTACCCCAAACCGATCTGCGACTTGCTGAAACATTTGTAACATTGCTCCATAGTCTTGAATGGCCATCACTGCCTCATCGCCTTCTTTCCAGGGGTATCCTCCAATAATGGTATCTAAGGATTCTGTGGTGTTCCTAGTGATTATGACCTCCTCTTTATTGGCATTGATAAGCGTAGCTAATTTGGCTGCCATATCGGCTTTGTTATCCAATTGCACGGTTCTCATGTACCACGACCCTTGGTAGTTAACTTCTCGGATATGTTGGATATACTTTTCTAGCGTTTCTTCTGGGATGAGGCAATAAAAGCCATTTTCCAAATTAATATAATCAGGTTTTACCCGATAACCACTCCGAATGCCTAGCCAGAATTTTTCATCCTGTGCTACTTCTTCTGGTGAAAGATGTTGAATAGTAGTTAACCAATAATCAAATGATTGGAGAAGGGGAGTACTAGCAATGGCTGCGCCAGTAACATTTTTTAAGAAGGTTCGTTTTTTCATAATTGGATTGTCTTGATGATGATACACAAGGTACGAGTTTCCTTTAAAATATTCTTAAAAAGGGGTTATGGCGGAATATTTGCCCTATAAATAGCGTACTTTTGATGAACACACAATTGAAATTATATAAACATGAAGAAAATAGTATTATTCGCCCTCCTTTTTGTTAGCTGCTCGATGTTTGGACAGTCCGAATATAAGGCAGAAAATGAGGGATGGTTAGTCGATATAAAAGAAGCACATGCGCTCTCTCAAAAAACAGGAAAGCCAATTTTAGCGAATTTCACTGGAAGTGACTGGTGCGGTTGGTGTAAACGATTGACGGCCTCTGTTTTTGTGAAAGATGAATTTAAAAAATGGGCGAATGAAAATGTTGTATTGTTAGAGCTAGATTACCCTAGAAGAAAAAGTCTCCCGGATGATATCAGAATGCAAAATGAACAGTTGAGACAAGCTTTTAAAATTAGAGGCTTCCCAACGGTTTGGGTCTTCAAATTAGAACAAGATGAGGAGAAAGGCCAGATTAATATTGAAGGTTTAGGACAAACGGGCTATCGAAAAACCGTAAAAGAATTTACTACGGATATTGACCAAATGCTTGCTAAAGGATCTCAATAGATAGCCATTGATAAATATAGATATGCCAAATTTTTAAAATTTGGCATGTCTTGTCTCCACTAACAACTTCCTATTTCTCTCTTCTTTCCTTTATCACCTCCACTACCTTTTTAGACTCTGATTGAATAATACCAAGTATTCCTCCCAATTGGTAGTTATCAAATCCTACAAAAAATAGATTGTTTAATGATGCTTCTCCAATGGGGGATTTAGGCAATTGGTATTTATCTAATTGCGAGGCGATTTCAGGAATAAACTCCACTAAGTTTGCCCGATAACCAGTAGCTAATATCACTTGATCGAATGCTTGTTGCTCTCCGCTTTTAAACCGAATGCCTTCCTCACTAAAAGACTCGATATCTCCCATCGCTTTTATTTTTCCATCCTTAATGGCTTGAGCAGTACCGATGTCAACAATTGGCGTTTTTCCTGTTTCTCTTAATTGTACGGTAGGATGCATGGTGGACAATGGCACCCCATACTTCGTTAAATCTCCAATAATAAAGCGACGAATTTGCGTACCCAACCAATCGCCGATCCCAAATGGAATTTTTGCTAATGTTTTGGCAGTCAACTGCACTGGTCTTCCATTTACATCTCTTGGAACGATACAGATGGGGCTTCTGATGGATACGGTGACGTCAACTCCTTTTTCTGCTAAGTCTAAAGCTATTTCCGCCCCTGTATTTCCCATACCTACGACTAGCACTTTAGCACCTAAAAATGGCGTAGGATTTTTATAAGCTCTACTATGAATAATTTTTCCTTGGAAGGTCTCCTGTCCTTGCCACGTAGGAATATTAGGCACTCGATTGATGCCCGTAGTAAGAATTACATTTTTAGCTAGAAAGGTTCTGTCCGTATCGGTTTGCACCAACCAATTGTCATCCTGCCGTTGCACTTTTTCTAAACTGGTTTTAAAAATTGGTTGTATAGAGAAGTGTTGGGCGTACTGATCTAAGTAGTCAACCACTTTTGCTCTAGGAACATAGATCGGATAGTCCGTAGGAAAGGGCAAATGGGGTAGGGCAGATAACTGTTTAACGGTATGCAAATGCAGTCGGTCATAATGATTTCTCCAAGAGGAACCCACTTCCCTTTGCTGCTCGATTATTTCAAAAGGTATTTTTTGATGCCGCATTCTTCCTGCAATAGCTAAGCCTGCTGGACCTGCACCTACTATTAAGTTTTCTATTTTTTGCATGATGGACAGTTGTTTGGAGGCATGGAAAAAATTATCCTCTTTAATTCCATTTTTCTACGCCCCTAATCCATTTGTAGGGCTTGCGTAAGCAACGCCTAATGAAGAGAATTTTCAATGGAGTGTAATTATTCAGATTTAGATATAATTTACTCATTTGTTATTTTCTTTATTATGATTTAATAAATTTCCACACAAGCTAATAATATTCCTAAGACACCACAGGTCGCTTTCGACCCGTTACTTTCTCATACACCATCCAAATATCCATATCAGGATCAGGAGCTAAACCTTTTCCCATTCGGACTAATTGGAATTGATGCCAAGGGGTTTGTAACATACCTGTACTATCAATTTTTTCGACCCCAGTTAGTAGCGTAGGGACGGAGCAATCAGTTCTCGTTCCATCTAATAGTTCTTGAGCCACATTTGGAAAAACACAAAAAGGCCTTCCCAATCCAATGACATCCAATTCTTTATTCTCGATGGCAGTGGTCATAGTAGCTGCTGTTCTAAAACCTCCTGTTAGCATCAATGGAGTGGTTATCTTATCTCTTACTTTTTTAATAAACTCCAAGAAATAAGCTTCTCGTTGTTTCGTACTTTCTTTTTGCATCGTACCCACCATGGCAGCCCGCTCATAGGTGCCACCGGATACCTCAATCAAATCCATTCCTTCTTGGTCAAGCATTTGAATGACCTCCATGGATTCTTCCTCTGTAAAAGCACCTCTTTGAAAATCCGCAGAATTAATTTTAATGCCTAGCGGAAAATCCTTCCCTACTTTTTTTCGCATATTTTTATAAATCTCCAACACGAATCTAGCCCGATTTTCAAGTGATCCTCCCCATTTGTCTGTACGGATATTCGTTAATGGCGATAGGAATTGACTAACCAAATAGCCATGTGCACCATGAATTTGCGCACCTTTCATGCCCGATTTTTTAGCGACTAAAGCAGCCGTTCCATAACGCTCAATAAGTTCCTCAATTTCCGCTTCTTCCAATGGTCTAGGCTCTAAGTATAGCTTACTAGGCATCTTCACATTAGAACAACTAACTGGGGCTTTATCTAAATAAACGGGTGCTTGTCGACCAGGATGGTTGATTTGCATCCATAAATGAGTGCCATCTGCTTGGGCTTTTGAGGCAAGCATGGTATAGTCTTCCAAAAAGGCTTCATCCTCCGCAATCATCACATTGGCATTCACTAGGTGATCTTTATCCACCATTACATTCCCAGAAATTAATAAGCCTGCCCCTCCTTTTCCCCATTGCTCATAGAGATTAAATAAGGCTTCGCTCGGTCTTCCATTGACTTCCGCAATGCCTTCACTCAAAGCAGACTTAGCTATTCTATTTTTTAGAACTGCTCCAGTTGGTAAGATTAAGGATTGGTTTAAAACGGTATTATTCATTGTAATTAATTTTTTATCTGTTTGACTACCACAAAAGCGTAAAGATAATTAGGCAAATCTAGTAGAACGAGAATAATACCTTTTTCCTTACTACTTTCTTTAAAACTTTTGGCATCTTCGTGATTTTATCAGACTATGTGAGATAGAAGAAAATAGATATGTTTTTATTAACCACATTAGTTCACATTAGTTGATTCACATTAGAACACAAATAGTACATGTTCCTTTTGTGAACTAATGTGAATCAGCTTATGTGACCTAATGTGGTAAAACTGCACTACAAAAAGAATAATATAAAACGATGGATCAATTTTCAACTTTAGACTTAACCATTTTTATAGGATACTTATGCCTGATGGTAGGCTTGGGCATATGGTTGTCTAGAAGAGGCAAACAAGAATCTACCCAAGATTATTTTCTCGCTAGTAAAGCTTTGCCGTGGTGGGCAGTAGGCGGTTCTTTAATCGCTTCAAATATTTCAGCGGAACAATTCATTGGGATGTCTGGCTCAGGATATGTGGTCGGCTTGGCGATTGCTTCTTACGAACTAATGGCAGCCATTACCTTAATTATCGTCGCTAAGTTTTTCCTTCCCATCTTTATAGATAAAGGAATTTACACCATGCCTCAGTTTTTGGAGGAACGATTCGATAAGCGGGTGCGGATCGGGTTGGCGATCTTTTGGGTGCTATTGTTTGTTTTTGTGAATATTACTTCTGTCCTATATTTAGGAGGCTTAGCCTTGCAGAATATCATGGGCATTTCCATGCAAGTCGGAATAATAGGGCTGGCACTTTATGCCGCTACGTTTTCCATCTTTGGAGGACTGAAAGCGGTGGTATGGACAGATGTTGTGCAAGTAGTCGTATTAATTTTCGGAGGCCTTTTGGCTAGTGTGATGGTATTAAATGCAATCGGTGGAGGCTTCTTTGAAGGCTTATCAACGTTAGTAGAAAAAGCTCCAGAAAAGTTTGATATGATTTTGGAAAAATCCAATCCAGAATATATGAATCTCCCCGGTATCAGTGTATTGATTGGTGGGATGTGGGTTGCCAACTTATATTATTGGGGAACGAATCAATATATTATTCAGCGGGCATTGGCTGCTAGAAATTTGGGAGAGGCACAGTTAGGGACTGCTTTTGCCGCATTTATCAAAATATTGCTACCCATCATTGTTGTGATACCTGGAATCGCCGCTTTCGTATTAGGAGCAGATATTGCAAAACCCGATGAAGCCTATCCTTGGGTCTTAAATAATTATGTTAGTTCTGGTTTTAAAGGGCTTGCCTTTGCGGCATTGATAGCGGCGATTGGTTCTTCGCTGAGTTCTATGGTGAATAGTACTTCTACCATCTTTACGCTGGACATCTATAAGTCTTTCTTTATGCGCCCCTCTGCGGCAACAGCAGATTTGGACAGTGCTGAAGCAGATAATCCGACCTTAACGGATGCCGAGGAAAGTAAACTGGTCAAAGTCGGGAAAATATCAGCCGCTATTTCCTTGGTTATTGGAGTAGTGGTGGCTCCTTTATTGGGAGGCTTAGATCAGGCTTTCCAATTTATACAAGAATACACCGGGTTCATTAGTCCTGGCGTGGTCGCCGTCTTTTTATTTGGATTGTTCTGGAAACGAACCTCTGCTAATGCAGCACTTTGGGCAGTTATTTTGTCCATTCCTTTATCGATGCTCATTAAATACTTTACCCCTAGTTTTCCATTTATGGATCGGATTGGGTTGGTGTTCCTAACGGTTTCTGCTATTATCATTTTAATTTCTTTATTGGAAAATAAAGCAGCAGACAAGAAAGCGATTTTCTATAAAGAAGGCTTATTTAAAACGAGTTCTTTATTTAATATGGCTGCCATTGTGGTGTCGGGTTTATTGGCGGTTATTTATGCGATGTATTGGTGATTATTGGTTATTATTTAGCATAATATACTTTCTAATATTACATGTACTTTTTTCTAGTCAAAAAAGTACCAAAAAGACATGGGTGATAGCTTGTAGCTGGGCATTTGCTGCGACAAGAATTTTTGGTACTTTTTTTTCGAATGAAAAAAGTACATGCATATTTAAAAAGTAAAATGCTGAATAGTTATGATTAAAGTTCAAATTTCAAGCACCAAATTTCAAATTTCAAAACAGGAATAAAAACTTATGATAAAAGAAAAATTTGATCTTACAGGAAAAGTAGCCATTATCACAGGCGCATCCAAAGGTATTGGAGAAGCAATGGCCAGAGGACTTGCGGAGTTTGGAGCGACGGTAGTTGTAAGCAGTCGCAAACAAGAAGCGGTAGATGCGGTAGCGGCTCAGTTTCGAGAAGAAGGATTATCTGCTTTAGGTATAGCATGCCATGTAGGCAATGCGGAACAACGTGCTGCTTTGGTACAACAAGTATCAGATCAATATGGAAAGATTGACATACTAATCAACAATGCAGGGACGAATCCATATTTTGGTCCGATACATAAAATGCCAGAAGCGGCCTATCAGAAAACGATGGATGTAAACTTAAACTCAGCGATTCATTTAAGTAATTTGGTTTACCCAATTATGAAAGCGCAAGGGGGCGGGAGTATTATCCATATTAGTTCTATTGAGGGACTACATCCTTCTAAAATGATGATGGCTTATAATTTGAGTAAGACGGCACTTATCATGTTGGGAAATAATCAATCGATAGAGTGGGGGAAAGATAATATCAGGGTCAATGTCATTTGTCCAGGGTACGTGAAGACCAAACTCAGTGCCTCGCTATTAGCTAATGAAGAAGCTTCGAAGAGTTTACAAGAAAATTGTGCCTTAGCTAGGGCGGCTACGCCCGATGAAATGGCTGGACTAGCTGTTTTTTTAGCCTCAGATGCTAGTTCCTATATGACGGGTTCTACCATTGTGAATGATGGAGGATTGTTACATGCTCCTTTGTTTTAAAGCGGATTAAATAGAGTAGAAAAAGTGGAAATAGAAAGGAAATCTCGTTTTTGGAGTGGGGAGTCGAGAGACCCCCCACATAACCCCAAAAAACCAAATGAAAACAATATCTTAATGAATGAACATTTATGTTTGGTGATCCTGCAAATTTGCCAAATAGTTTTAAATTCACCAAATTTTTTGAATTAATAAAAAATAAATAATCATTTAGTATAATACACTGTAAACTAAGTTTCTTTATTTTTTGCTCGGCGCCTGCGGCGCCTCGCACAGGGGGGATTTGGGGGAGAA
>CALJIQ010000237.1 GCA_937973995.1 uncultured Saprospiraceae bacterium | reverse complement strand
TTGTGGTGAAAGGTGTTTGACTTCGGGTAGGTCTGCTTCGAAGTCAATAATGAAGGATGGTGAAGGACCATCTTCGGACTTCTGTGCATTTAGATTTATGCATAGCAGTAGCAATGCAAGGAATAGGAATAATCCTTTTTTCATGGTGTTATAATTTGTTTAACCGAGTAATTAATCAGGGGTAGAGGTAAAAATGATTGGGAGTATGAGCAATAGGAAAACCTTAAAAATTCCTACCTATCACTCTGAGATAGTCTTTATGGGCAGGGGGAATAGAGGCAGGGGAAAATAAGGTTCACTTAATATGGACCTTAGAATGGAACAAATTTATACTAATAATAAAATAATTTTTTTTTTTAAAACACATATTTGTGACAGGTAATAAAATGTATTAATTTTTATATTAACTGTATTATTAGTACTATGTGGCAATTAAGAAATTACGACTTTTGTAGCGCACTAATTTTTTTTAATTGTTTGGATAAGCTTATAGCCCATTTAAAATTTCCATTATTGCTTGTTTATGAGGGAGATATATAGGAAAAGGTAGGCTATATATAAAAACGAATCAATAAAGATTCTTGTCCATTCATTCATGACACAGAATCAGTCTGCCTATTATGAAGAATAATAGCTATGTTTTGCTTCTATTTGCATTATTTATATTAGCAGCTTGCATGAAGAACATTTACCAAGAAGTATCTTTACTAACCTTTACGGACTATCCAGTTTATGATAAGTCTGACCTAGGGCTTCAATACAGTAAGCAAGCTTCTAGCTTTAAATTATGGGCACCTTCAGCCAACGAAGCGAGATTAAATTTGTATGAGTCGGATCATTCAACCACTCCAATTAAGAAGGTTTCCTTAGAAATTACCAATGCTGGTACTTGGTTGACCACCATAAAAGGGGATTTAAAAGGTCAATATTATACGTTCCAAACCAAAGTCAATGGAGTATGGGGAAAGGAAGTACCCGATCCTTATGTGAAAGCGGTAGGCGTAAATGGAAAGCGAGGACAAATCATTGATCTGAAAGATACCAATCCACCTAATTGGGGGAAAGAGGTGAGACCGCCTTTATCCAGTTTTTCGGATATTATTATCTACGAACTACATGTTCGAGATCTTTCCATGCACCCTAATTCAGGGATTCAAACAAAAGGAAAGTTTCTAGGGATTATAGAAAGTGGAACTACCAACCCAGATGGTTTAGCAACAGGATTGGATCATCTAAAGGAATTAGGAGTTACCCATATTCATTTGTTACCTTCTTATGATTTCTTATCGGTTGATGAGAGTCGCCCAGAGGATAATGAATTTAATTGGGGATATGATCCTCAAAACTACAATGTCCCAGAAGGTAGTTACGCTACTAACCCTAGCGACGGAGCTGTGAGAATTAAAGAATTCAAGCAACTAGTTAAGACCCTGCATGAAAATGGGTTAAGGGTCATTTTAGATGTGGTGTATAATCATACGGGCGCAACGGAAGAATCGAACTTTAATCAATTAGTACCTGGTTATTATTACAGACAAAATGAGTCTGGAGGTTTTTCTGATGCTTCCGCCTGTGGTAATGAAACAGCTTCTGATCGACCTATGATGCGCAAGTTTATTCGAGAATCTGTCAAATATTGGGTAGAGGAGTATCATATCGATGGCTTCAGATTTGACCTAATGGGTATTCACGATATTGAAACCATGAAGCAGGTTGCTGCAACGGTTCAATCTATTGATCCCAGTATTTTTGTATATGGAGAGGGATGGACTGCTGGTGATTCGCCTTTACCAGAACCACAAAGGGCTTTAAAAAAACATACTTCCCGTATTTCAGGAGTTGCTGCCTTTAGCGATGATATGCGGGATGCCGTAAAGGGACATGTCTTTACAGCAACAGAAAGAGGATTTGCTAGTGGAAAGTCAGCACAGGAAGAAAGTGTAAAGTTTGGTATCATTGCTAGTACACAGCACCCTCAAGTGGATTATGAAAAAGTGAATTACTCCAATGCACCGTGGGCAGCTCAACCTACTCAGACTATCAATTATGTCTCCTGCCATGATAACCATACTTTATGGGACCGCTTACTCAACTCCCAACCTGATATTTCAGAGGAGGAAAGGATCAACATGCACTTGTTGGCGAATACAATTGTATTGACGTCCCAAGGGATTCCATTTTTACATGCTGGGGTAGAAATGCTGCGAACCAAAGAGGGAGTAGAAAATTCCTATAAGTCTCCAGATAGCATTAATCGCTTGGATTGGTCACGAAAAACGAAGTATAAGCAGGTATTTGATTATTATAAAGCCTTAATACAATTGAGAAAGAACCATCCTGCCTTTAGAATGCCAACTACCGAAATGATTCAAAACCATTTGAGTTTTCTAGAGTTAGAAGAACCTAACTTAATTGGTTATCGAATAACTGACCACGCCAATGGCGATGACTGGAAAGAAATAGTCGTGTTTTTTAATGGAAATCAGATAGCTAAATCAGTAACTATTCCTTCTGGAAACTGGAAAGTAGCATTGGAAGGTGCGGCTATCAACGAATCAGGTCTAAGAAACATAGAAAACGAGGTAGAAATCGTAATACCTAGTAGCTCTGCGATGATTCTTTATCAAAAAAACTAATCTAATTAACACCTCATTAATAATGGTCTAAATATAAGTTATTTTTAATCAAGTAGTTAGGAGAGGTGGGAAAAGGTTGGGTACAACATTTGTGTAAACATAGTCTATTTTATTCCTATTAAAGATCACTCCAAATCTTTTAACACCACTTTCAATTCATCCAATGTATCACTAATCACTTTCTTATCCAGATTTCTTTTACTGGTTTCTTCGAGGTAGATTTTTAGTTCATCTACTTTTTCAATACACTTTAAGAATACTTGCCGCTGGAGAGGGTTACGACTTTGAGATTTAGCCTTATCCACTTCTTCACGTAAAATCTGTCTAGCATCTTCTTTCAATGATTTTACGACATCCTCCTGCATAGCTAAAATAGACTCCTTTAGAAGACTAGCGACTTCCACAGCATTCTTATTCTTCATTTCTTTTTTTAGCACCTTTTCAAAATCGCTAATTACTGGTGCTATATTTTTTTCTAACCCTTCTTTAGATGGCTCGAAGTCAAAAAAATCTGATTCTACTTCAAATTGTTCTTTAATCAATAGGATAACCTTGTCTTGGGTTTTCTTAAAAAGCCCTCTTTCTGCATTACTAACAATTGGTTGTGATACACCTATTTTCTTTGCTAGTTCAGATTGTCCAATATTATTATTCAATCGGAATTTGTAAATCAACTCCCCCCTCTTTTTAAGGATTATTTTCTCTATGGGATCCATTCAAAGTGATTATTTATAAATTATATAAACTTTATAATTGATTTTATGTATTATAAATTATAA